>RFJE01000023.1 GCA_003695005.1 Candidatus Hydrogenedentota bacterium
ACCATACTTTTTTAAAAAATCCTTTTTCTCTGGATCCGATTTTAAATTTTCTGGAATTGTAAATTTAGAAATAGCCTTTAAAGAAGAAATTTCTAAAAATACGGTATCGAGCAAACGCCCCCCGGGAATTTTTAAAGGTTTCTGCTGAATAAATTTAGCTAATTTTTTTTCTTGTAAGCTACTCCTTTTAATAGTTTCTAAATTCTTAAGCGTAATAAAATACGGGGTGTACCGATTTAGGGTTTGTTCAAAAGAATATTCTACCTTACGTTTACGATCTTCTTCTTGTTTAGCATCTGCTTGCCAATCGACGAGCCCCACATATGAAATTTGTTTTAGCTGCGAACGAGAAAGGCCTAAAATTGGGGCATCTTTATATTCTGGCTCCGGATTATACAGTAAAAAACCAAGTAAAACGACTAAAATAAGAATTAAAATTTGAGTCGTTCGATTCATAAGCCTCCTATGGAATTAAAAGCTCTTCTTCTTTTTTTAAGTGAAGGGGACAGTAAAATTTTGGCTCTGTTCCCTTAAAAAACACCTGATCATGAATTACATGTGGACATAGTCCTTCTTCCCGTGGAACACCACCGGAATCATTGCAAAAATCTTCTCTTACAATATTATCAAGCGGCCAATCTGCGGAAAAGGGTGGTGGTGGGTTTTCTTCTCTTACCATCCAAATATAATTTACCCATGCCGGCGAACAAAGTCCTCCCCCCGTACGACCTTTTCCTAAAGACTGAAAATGATCTGTTCCAATCCATATCACCGAGACTTCATCCGAAGTTAGTCCTGCAAACCATGCATCCTTATAGTGTGATGTTGTTCCCGTTTTCCCTGCAATTTCAAAAGGTAAATAATCCGAATTTTTTTTTCGTAAACCGGCCACCCAACCGGCTGTTCCCCCTTCTTCAAAAACACCTTGCAACATAGTAATTGTAATGTAAGCTGCCACAGGATCCATAACCGAAACCTGCGGTGGATTTTCTTCGGCTTCCCAAAGCAAACGCCCTTTTGTATCTTCAACCCGCAAAAGGTCTTGTACTATCACTCTTTTACCTTTATTAACCATGCTAGCGTAAAAACGAGCCATTTCTAACGGGGTAAAAGATACGGTACCTAAACCAACAACAATTTCTTGCGGTATTCTTTTTTTTAGATCTTTTGGATCTTTCGCCAATAAATCGGCAATTAACTCTCGTAAGGAACTTATACCAACTTTTTGTAAAAGTCGCAAAGTAGGTGTATTTCGACTCTTGCGAAGAGCATCTCGAGCAGTAATTTTACCTAAATACTTGCCATCATAATTACGAAAGCGCTTTTTTCCAATTTTTAAAGGTGTATCTTCTACAAGGGTAGCTGGCGTAATAATTTTTTGAAAAATCCCTAAATAATAAATAAATGGCTTTATTAAAGATCCGACCTGTCTTTTGGCCAACACAGCTCGATTAAATTGATTGGTTTTAGAAAATTCATAGCCGCCAATCATTGTTAAAATATAACCCGTAGAAGGCTCAATCGTTACAAACGCACCATTTGTTTCTTTTTTAGCTCTCTCTAATTGTTTTGCAAGTTTCGTTTTTCCTTTTTTCTTTAAGCGTGCAATAATTTTTTGATAGTATTTTTTCTGATTATCAATAGCACTTTGTAGAGATCGCTTTGCTTCTAACTGCCTTTTATAATCTAACGTAGTGTAAATTCGTAATCCGCCTTTTAATATTTGCTCTGAATCTAAAATACCCGTTTTTAAAATTTTTTGCCGAATGTAATCTAAGAAATAAGGTGCTAAATTGATACGATAAGCGGAATCGGGGAATTGCCCGATTTGGGACATCAAAGATCCTTCTAGTTCAAAAATTTGCCAATCTTTGTAAAATTTCTTAATGGCAGATTTCATTTGCTTTTTGGTAATAAATCCCGTTTCCACCATAGCATTTAAAACCATTTTTTGCCTTTCTAAAGCTTTGCGCAAATTTTTAAGAGGCGAATATCCCCCTGGATTTGGTAAAAGCCCAATTAGCATGGCACTTTCGCCTAAAGTAAGTTTATCCGCTCCTTTCCCAAAATAATAACGAGATATACTATCCACTCCATAACGTCCATGCCCAAAATAAACTAAATTTAAATACATCTCTAAAATTTGCTCTTTTGTATAATGTTCTTCGATTTCCCGAGCACAAAAAAACTCAAACATTTTGCGCTTTAAGGTACGCTCTTGGTTTGTAAATAAAACCTTTGCTAGCTGTTGTGTAATAGTAGACCCCCCTTGCGCAATTCTCAAAGAAATTAAATTCCGTAAAAAAGCACGGAAAATTGCCGCAAAGTTAATTCCTTCATGCTTAAAAAAATCTCGATCTTCGCTGGCAATCAGTGCTTTAATTAAATGTTGTGGCATTTTTTCGTACGGGATTAAAGATCTTCTTTCAGTATAGTACTCGCCAATTAACTTTCCATTTCGGTCAAAAACTTTTGATGGTAGAGCAACGGCTCCTAGCATAACCGTTCCTGCTCGATTTTCCCCTGCCACAGGGGATCGGATAAAATCAATTTGTCTTTTGTAGTCGGCAAGCTTGCCAAGAATTTTATCTTGCTCTTTACTCCACTTTATATACGTGCTTAAAAAAAGCCCGCCTATAAAAAGAGCAGCTACTATAGCTGCACCACCTCCTATTAAA
>RFJE01000238.1 GCA_003695005.1 Candidatus Hydrogenedentota bacterium
ACAGAAACTTTATCCTCTAAATGCGGATCTTCATAGTATCCCACGATAATATGAGCATCTTTCGCTACTTGGGCGGCCACAGCTTCTTGGATTTCATTATATTCGTGAAGAGTTAAATCACTATCACCTACGACATTAATTAATACCATGCGAGCTCCATCTATGGATTTGCCCTCTAAAAGTGGGTGATGAATTGCATTTTGCAAAGCATCACTAACCCGATTTTCGCCAACTCCTTCACCAACACCAATAATCGCATCTCCGTTGTCTCGCATAATGGTGAGTACATCTTTAAAGTCAACATTTACAAAGCCTGTATTATTAATGATGTTGCTAATACCAATGACACTTCTTGCGAGTACATCATCAATGGCTTTAAAAGCAAGTTTAAGGGGAGTATTTTTATCTATGACCTTAAAAAGGGCATCGTTAGGAATGCTAATGAGAGCATCTACATTTTCCCTCAATTTTGCTTGCCCTTCGCGAGCAATTTGCATTTTCTTTTGGCCTTCTGCCTTAAAAGGAAGCGAAACGACTCCTACTGTGAGTGCTTTCAACTCGCGAGCCACAGAAGCAACAATGGGAGAAGCTCCTGTTCCGGTTCCGCCACCCATTCCGGCCGTAATAAAAACCATGTCTGCCCCTTTGAGTGCATTTAAAATTTTATCCCTATCTTCTTGTGCTGCTTGCTCGCCAATTTCAGGCCTGCCACCGGCACCCATCCCTCGGGTTACTTTTGTTCCTAAATGGACTTTTTGGTGGGCAGACGAACGGCGTAAAACTTGCTCGTCCGTATTCATGACAATTAATTCAACACCTTCTAATTTCATGCTGACCATGCGTTCTACGGCATTTAAGCCAGCTCCGCCTACACCTACCACTTTAATAATTGCTGGTGATGATTTCTCTTCTTCGTCAAATGCTAACATAACCTCTCCTTTCTTTTACAAATTTTTTATAAATTTTCTTTTATCCAACTTTTCATTCTGCCAAGTAAGCCTTTTTCTTTTGTTTTTTGCATCCCGCCTTTATACCGCGCGCCGTAATACAACAAGCCCGCAGCAGTGGAAAAGACAGGTGAGCTTATCTTGTCAGAAATTCCTAAAATCCCCTTTGGAGAGCCTACGGAAGCACCTAATCCAATGACCTCTTCTGCTAGTGTTAAGAATTCATCTGTAAGGGAAGCCCCTCCTGTAAAAATAATTCCTCCGGCTAATGTGTTTTTATATCCGGATTTAATGAGTTCATGGTCGATGAGCTCAAAAAGTTCTCGAAGTCTTGCCTCAATAATTTCTGCGAGTTCTTTTCTAGGGACGGTTCGTGGTGGCCTTTCCCCAACCGAAGGAACTTCTAGCATTTCCATGGGGTCAACAAGACTTGCCATCGCACAACCGAAATTCTTTTTTAAAACTTCGGCACTGTTCATAGGAGTTTTTAAGCCAATGCTAATATCTTGGGTAATGTGATTTCCTCCTAAACATATAGTAGAGGAATACGCTACCCCACCTTCGCTATAGACAATTAAGTCGATGACTCCTGCTCCCATATCGACAAGAGCAACTCCTAAATCTTTTTCGCCTTCTGTCAAAAGAGCTTCTGCCGAAGCTAATGCACTTAAAACTTTATCTGCGACTTCAATGCCAGCTGTCCGCACAGCTTTTTCTGTATTTTGAATATGCGTGATACTGCCCGTAACAATATGCACTTCGCTTTCTAGACGTACCCCTACCATGCCTGTCGGGTCTTTTATGCCGGTTTGGTCATCTACTTTAAACTCACGAGAAAGTACATGCATAATTTCCTGATCGGCAGGAATTCTAACAGCTTGTGCTGCTTCAATGACTCGATAAATATCTTGGGGAGTAACAACTCTTTCACGATTGGTAATGGCAATAACTCCCGAAGAGTTATCCCCTTTTACATGTTTACCGCTAATGTTAATAATGGCATTGTCCACGGTATAAGCCGACATAATTTCTGCTTCTTCTACAGCTTCTTTTATACTTTGGGCTGTTTGCTCTATGTTTGTCACAGATCCGGCTTTTATTCCACGAGAAGGGGAAACTCCTAAACCAACTAATTCAATTTCATCGGGTGATAGTACCCTTGCAATTAAGCAAGTAATTTTAGACGAGCCTAAATCAATCACGGATAAAATATTTTCCTCGTCGTAACTCATGAAATCTCCCGAATAACAGCATGTTTTTCATCAAGATCTATGGATAATGTTTTTCCCCGTAGTTTCTGTTCAATGTAGGCAAAAACCGCCCAAAGTCTAGCAAGGAGTTCTTCGGAAAATGGCATAGCGGTTCGAATTACTACTGGTGCTCGCGTAAAAAATATCTCGAAAAGTGGTTGACGCCTGTTTCGTATAATTTTTATTTCGCTTATGCGCTCCCAAAGAAAAAAATAATTCTTTGTTGTTTTTTTATACAAAGTTATTATTTTTGTAAGAGATTTTTTTAGTACGCTGCTTTTGTCCAGATGAGACATAATTCCGGTTATCTTTTCAGAATTGCCATATCCAGTCAAATAAAAAACGGGAATTGTAAATGGTAAAGAGAAATTACTTTCCAACCAGTTCTCTTGGATCAATGAAAAATCGTCCGCATATTCCATGATGGTGTCTACCTGCCATAAAAAAGCGGGTTTTTTTTCTTGGATGTTTACAAAGATCCGGCCATTCGAAGTGGTGATTTTAGCCGATTGGATACGTGGGGAAATTAATAAAGCTTCTTCTAATTCCTTTAACGAAATTTTTTGGGTCTTTTGTGTTTTTTGGTAAAATTGTATCATGGCAATAATTTCTTTTGTAGGGATGGTTTCATTGCCACGGACTACAATTTTAGGCTCTTTTTGTTTCTTTTGGTATGATACGATAACGAGAGTAATGCCGCCCGCTAAAAAGAGAGACCCTGCTATCAATGCCCAGAGTTTACGCAGTTTCATTAGTTAAAAGTACCGTACTTCTCATTCCAAAATTTTAATATACCCCAAATGGTTAAAAA
>RFJE01000024.1 GCA_003695005.1 Candidatus Hydrogenedentota bacterium
ACCATTACAAGTAGCAATAAAGCTACATTCTTAAAACTTCTATTCATACTACCCCAATATATAATAAATTCTTTAAAAAGGCCACAAAATATGGCTATTTTGACAATTCTTATCATTTCCATATCCCGTAAAGTAGAAGAAATTGTTAGAAAACGAATAAAGACCATGAAAATGATTGACGTTTCAGCGCAATCGTGAAGGGTGTCTTACAATAAATACGGAGGATTTCATGCAAGTAAAAATGAACCCTATAATTAAACTTGGCAAAATCATAAGTCTTATCTTTTTAAGTTTTGCACTTGTAAGTCTGCCTGTTTTTGCACAGGAGGCAGCAGAAGATACCCAAAAAGAAAGTATTATCCCTGGAACTTCCGATGCAGACAAAGCAGCGGCAGAAGCAGAAAAAAAAGCAAGCGAAGCAGAAAATGCAGAGCCACCACAGGAGAATAACAACCAAGACGAAGAGCAGTTAAATAAGGAAGCTCGTGGTACAGGAAATACACAGGGAGATAATGGGAATACCCAAACAACAGAAACAAAAGAAGATTCTAAATCTAGCGGCATTTATGATGATGGAAAGAACATTTATGCGACTAGCAAAACAAAATTTGCATTAGAATCTGCGGATAACTTATCTCAAACAAAGTATATTGAGTATAAAATTGATGATTCACCGTATCAAAAATACCAAAATCCAATTAAAATTGAGGCAGAAGGTCAGCATCGAATTGTGTATAGGTCTGTTGACCAAGCAGGCAACGTAGAGCCGGAAAAAGTTTATTTGGTCATCATTGATAATTCTGCGCCGGATGTAAATTTAAGTACAAAAGAAGAATTAGTGGAAAGCAATGGCTTTATTTATGGACCTGCAAAAGTGACCGTGCAAATTACGGCTACGGATGCTTATTCTGGTGTAAAAAGTATTTTATATGCAACAGGAGAAGGTGATTTCCAGGAGTATAAAGATGCCATTATTTTAGATAAAAGCGGAGAGCATATCATTCGGTATAAAGCTGTAGACAATTTAGGAAATGAAACCGAAGTAAAAGTTTTTCGTGTTATTGTGGATGCAGAAGCCCCTTCTGTTACTATTCAGCCAAAGGACAAGTTAGTAAAAGTAGGGGATAAGCTATATGCTAAGCGAGATAACGTCTTTACCATTTCAGCAAAAGATAACTCTTCTGGTATAGAAAGAATTGAAGTTAAAATTGATGGGGAAGCAGAATTTAAGCCTTACACAAATCCTCTTGTTTTTAATGTAGAGGGAAATCACACTATTGAAGCAAGAGCCATTGATAAAGTAGGCAATGTTTCAGAAGTAGTAAAACTAGAATTTATTACGGATGATAATCCCCCGGCAACTACTTTAAAGCCTGTTAAATAGTTTGTTTTCGAGTGAGGGTTGGCGGGAACATCTATGTCCCGCCAACCCTCGAGTGATTCTCTTCAAAATGAGAATCACTCTTTGCACTTGAGGTTTTTCGGCCGGATTCACGTTCTACCATATGCACTTTGCATTCATATATTGGTGCTTTTTCTGTAAGCGGAAGTGAAGTAAGAATTGTATCTGATGCGGCTTGTACTAGTTTCTAACTCTCCCGCACGGGGGGTAGCGGAGAATCCCGCAGTGAGCGCACGGCCGCACGGAGTAAGGACATTGTTTTTTGCTCATAGAAATCTTATACTGTGATTTGTACTGGTAAAATTTTATTTCATGCTGCGCGAACGTCCGCGGATTCGGAGCGAGGGGGGTGTCCCCCCTCTTAAATAAAAGGAAAGCACTTACAACTTTTTCTTTATTTACAGTACAAATTCAAAAAGCACTTTATAAATTAACATGAAAGAACTCGTGATACCTGCTCATTTGCCGAATCATATTACACTAAAAAATATTCAGGAATTTTTTGATACAGAAGGAATTTATTTGAATAATGCAGGTGCCGTGCCGATTAATTTATTGAGCGAGTATCACATTGAAAAATTTCTATATGGTTTTCGCAAAAAAAGTTTTCTAGCAGAAGAGTATCCTTACTATGAAATACGTGACGGAATCTATTCCTTATTGAGCAACATTATAAATTGCAATCCAAACGAAATTGCTCTTATTCACAATACTGCCGAAGGAATGAATATTGTAGCGCAAGGATTAGCTGCTTCCGGCCACTTCTCCAAGGGTGGTAAAATTTTGCTATTAGAAAAAGAGTATCCCTCTAATGTGTATCCTTGGTTTCAGATTGCAGGTAAGTTTGGTTTGCCAAAACAAGTAGAAATTGAGTTTTTTCCCTTATCGGGAAATAAAGAAGATATTTTAGAAGCGTATGAAAATAAGTTAAAAGAAGATATTTGTCTTGTCTCGTTTTCGGGATCTCATTGGCTATATGGAAAGATACTTCCGATCGAGGAAATGGCGGAATTGGCTTTTCAACGCGGGATTCCTTTTGTGTTAGATGGAGCTCAACTCATTGGGCATCGTCCCTTTTCATTTAAGAACAGTAAAGTCAATGTGGTAACCGGTTCAGCCTGGAAATGGTTGATGGGTCCATTAGGTCTTGCTTATTTTGTAATTCGAGAAGATTTTATGGAAAAAGTTCCGCCTGTATTTGTGGGTACAAGCAGTGTTACCGAAGATGAGGAATATTTACCCTATCGCCATACCGTTAAAGAATCCGCAGAGCGATATATGTGTTCTACCCCTGAATACATTAGCTGGATTTATTTCTATGTTTCTTTATGGATGATAGATCAACTAGGGATGGAAAGGATTTATACGGCAATGGAGCACATTTCACAACTTTTTCAGGAAGCTTTGTTAGAAAATGGGTTTACCATCGATTCCGACAAAGAAAGTTCGATTATTATTGCCACTCCGCCGAAAAACAATGCAGCTGAAGTGGTGGAAAAATTACTGGAAAAAAAAGTAATTGTTTCTTTACGAGGGGGTAAAGTACGTGTTTCGCCTTATATTTATTTAGGCAAAGATCATGCGGAAGAATTTTCGCGATTACTAAAAAAAGTAGTATGAATTCTTTTAAAACGAATCTGCTAACAAAATTTTTAGCAGAATCTAAGATGCGCTATACAGAGAATCATCCCTTAAATAAACTTACTACGTACAGGGTAGGCGGTCCTGCTCGTTTTTTTATTCAGCCAAATTCATTTTTGCAGGCTGAAAAATTGCAAGCGGTTTTACTAGAAAATGAAATTCCTTTTTTTCTATTAGGAGGTGGTTCGAATATTCTTATTTCGGACCAAGGTTTTTTAGGGACAGTCATTCAATTTGATTTCGGAGAAAAACCGTATCTTCGCAAAGAAAATGGACTTAACAGAGTAGAAATTCCAGCATCCGCACGTACTGGTTTTTTATCCAAATATTTAGCAAAACAGAGCTTAACAGGTATGGAATATATTAGTACGATTCCAGGTCATTTAGGCGGAGCAATTGTACAAAATGCAGGATGTTATGGTTACGAGATAAAAGATAGTCTTCAAGAAGCGATTGTCGTAGAAAATGGCAGTATAACAACTTACTCCAATCAGGAGTGTGGATTTACGTATCGGGATAGTATTTTTAAGAAAAAAGAAAATTTGTGGATTTTGCAAGGAAATTTTGTTTTGCAGGAAGGAAATCCCGAAGCAATTGCAAGGAAGATGGACGAGTTTAAGCAAAAAAGGCTTTTGACGCAGCCAAAGAACCGCCGGAGTGCAGGGAGTGTTTTTAAAAATCCTAAGGGGCAAAAAGCATGGCAGCTTATTTCTAATGCCGGACTAAGAGGAAAAAAAATAGGCGGAGCTATGGTTTCGGAAAAACATTGTAATTTTATTGTAAATGATGGCAGTGCTACGGCTATGGATATATACCGTCTCGCGGAGCTTGTCCG
>RFJE01000239.1 GCA_003695005.1 Candidatus Hydrogenedentota bacterium
ATCCCTCACCTTTTTTATCAAAAAGGTGAGGGACTGCGGAACTGCGCCTAGCAGGCCTTTTTGCCCTTCTCCGAGAAAGACTACTAAGCGTATTTTTTTGTATTTTATTGCGAGCTTGGTCTTTTATTGTTCTTTTTACCTATTTACAAAGCCGGATCAAAAACAAATTGGTCCCTGGCCATTTCCACTAGAGTATCCTTTACCAACGAAGCCTACTTTTTGGGATTCTGTACGCACATACCATCGCTTAATTTATTATATGGAAAAAAAAGGGATTTCTCGTTGCGAGCCATATCTTCCTTATGGAAATTGCAAACAATTGCCTAAAATGCAGGAAAGAAAAGTTCCGGTTCTTTTAAAAAATGGTTTTACGCTCTTGAAAAAGCCACAACCCCATGCAAGGTACTTAAAAGTTCTGCAAGTTTTAAATAAAGACCAAAAGATTCAATTTTATGTCCCTTTTTCTAATTTAACCGAAGAAGAATTAAAAAAAGTTGCTGGCTTTCTTGAGAACCTATTTCAAAAAAAAGAAATTCCTAGTATGGAGTTTTACGAAGATATTTCCGTGTATCGCTACTCGGGAGAAAATATTATTCGGAAAGTACTGAAAGATCGGGATTTGATTCTCAACCATTAAATATCTAGCGATACCGCGAAACGCCGTCGCCGAACAGGCCTTTTATCCCTTTATTGACAATGGTTGTTAAATATCATATTGCGCTTGCAGGAGTGCTTCTTGCCCGAAAAAAACTTTTTGGCTTTCTAAAAAACTATTCGAACGCAGTAAAAGTCCCACCCTAAAAACTCGCTTAAACTGATACTGAACTTCGATCCCACCAGCAAAAGACAATTCAGGTGTTGTACTAAAACTATCACTTACAAAGCCACTTACAGAAATATCGCGCAATACAATTCCGGTACTTACTTGAGGCAAGACAAACCAACGTGGCCAAAGCGCGAATTCCCACAAAAATAAAAAGCGAGCTTGGTAAACAGAAGACCGCACCTGAATTCCGGAGATATTTTCATACAAATTTACTTTTTCCCGATGATACGAGATCGAAAATCCGGATAAAAGCGAATCATGTAAAATAGGCATGTATGCTTTTATTCCTGCTGTAAGTGTAGGAAAAATTTGCCTAATGCGATTGCCATAATTTGCATGGAAATACTGATAGCCGGTTCCTAAGAAGACCGAAGGCTTTTCAAAAATCGGGTCAGAGAACATTTCAGCTAAGGATGGATTATACTCGTTTTTATTTGGTAATGCCTTTGCAGCTTCTTTTGCAATTTGATTGGATATGTAATTTACCGCATCCCATATTTTATTATTGATAAAAGCTCGCATTGTTTTTTCGGAAACTACTTTTTTGGTTCTAGTGTGAATCACTCTTACAAAAACCACAACTTGTGGATTAGGAGTATCCATTCCCTGCACTCTATAGCTGCCACTAATTACAACATCTTGCCGAAGCATTAAGCCTAAATTGAGAGCTACAGATTTTTGATCCCATTCTTCTTTAAAAAAGTTATTTTCTTTTGCAAGTGGTTTCCATTCGCTTTCCGGACATAAGGTAAATACGAAACGATCTTGGAGCTTTTTTAAAATAGCATCCGACAAAGAACTTTCTAAATACTGGATATTGGCTTTTTTTTCCTTATTCACAATGCCTAAAAAAAGTAACTTTGGCGGACGGGCATGCAAACTAAAAAAGAAGCAAAAAAAGAATATTAGATATTTTTTCATAAGTCTTTCTCGTACGGTCCTATAGAAAATCCATTTGGCTTTGCTTGTTCGGTTGCTGACCGTGGATTCGAGCAAGTCCCCCCTATGCCCGAGGCACAAACATTATTAACACTCGTATTATTTGGTTGAACCGATGCATGATTAAACCCTGTGGTGCGAGTCGTTGCTTCTAAATCGGAACCTACATTTCCGCAAGATTTATTGCCAGGTCCGAGTCCCGCACCCGAACTTGGAGATCCGCAGTTGTTTCCGGAAGAGTCCAATCCACCTTCTACTAAATTTACCCAATTTTGATCGGTTAAACTATTTTGCACATAGTGATAGTCAAAACTAGTTTGGTTATTGGCTGTATAAAATAAAATCAACTTATCTGCCACGTTATCGGATCCCGAACTTATTCCGGGAGAAACCGTGATCTCTAAATATGTATTTACCGCACAGTTTGTAATTAGACGAAAAATTCCATCTCGATTCCATTCTATGTATTTACCAACGGGATAGTCTGTACAACTTGTGGTTGTCTTATCTAAATAAAAGGTTGTGGTGGATCCGGTATTATTTGCCACGGTTAAATTGGCAAAGTTAGCAGAATTTACAAAGGGAATTCCATCGATCCGTGTATTTAAAAAGATATTTCCCCTAGCTTTATCCGCACCCGCAGGCCAATGTCCTAATTTTTCTGTATCATCTACTGTACAAGTAGCACTATTTGAATCACCATCATTATCTGTAGCACATCCGGAAAATCCACTACTTACTCTGTAAAAAGAAGTTTTGTTCCCTACTGCCGATCCATGCATTAAAAATACATTGTTTTCAATGGAGTCGGCATAAGATGAAGAGTCTGCATCTTCCACAGGATAATATGTACTTCCATTTTTTAAAGCGGAAACCATAAAGATATTATTGATAACTCTCACACGAGCAGAATTTATCGAATAAATCATGCTGCCGCTTAAACCACCGCTTGTTGCAAGCCAATGAAACAAATTATTGCTGATGATACTTGTAGAGTTTGTAGCATAAAGAATCCTACAACCACTGCATGGTCCTGCCCCTTCGATAATGTTATTTTTAATGACAGGTGGACCAGTGCTACTCGAACCTGCAGCCGAGTTTTCTACATAAATTACATTTTGATTATTTACCGTAACACTTCCTTCTATTGTATTGCGCGCAATTGTTGGACTGCTATCGTTAATATGGATGGTATGCGAAGTAGAACTGCCCTGCGCTAAATAAATAGTATTAGAAATGATATTAACATTGCTACTTTGTGCATAAACCGCATACCCATTTGTAGATCCACTTCCACCGTAAATGGTATTGTTTAAAAGCGAGCTTAATGAATAAGTAAACAACACAGCATTTCGTAAGGAGGACGCGCCGGAGGCAGCGTAAATTTTATTATCCTTAATGGTTAAACCAGATGTACAATATTGCACGGTGATGGTATGTGCATCCGAAGCCGTAGTATTTGAGTTTTTTATAGTAAAACCCGAAAGTTCCGTTGTTTTTGCTATATTTACAGCAGCCACTGTAAAAGGAGCATCGCTATTAGAAAGAATGGTTTCGTACACACTCGAATCTCGGGTTGTAAAGTCCGGAGAATAACCACCTTGCAACAAAATACCTTCTGCTAATGAAATTCGAGTATTATAAGCCTGACCATTCCCGCGAGTCGCTACTTTTACGGTATTAATTCCGTATTGTATAGCTGTATAAATGGCCGTTGTAATATCTTGTAAAGGCTCATCTGCAATGCCAACCCCTGCGGATTCCGAACAAGTAGATTCTGTACCCGGACAGTAAACGTGGATGGCATCTTTAAAAAAATAAAAAGTAGATTTCCGAATGCCGGATAAGTTACTTTTTACTGTCCACTCATATTTTCCTTCTCGATCTAAAGTGATAGACAAAGAAGTAGGAACAGGGTCGCTGCCGGATGCTTGCACCTTAAAAGGAGAACCGGAGATTGCTTGCTTCTCGGGAAGGCGATAAACTTCCACTTCGTAATATAAAATTCCTTTTCTAGCCGACCACTGCAACGTAATTTTACTTTTACTGATTTTTTCGTTCTCTGCAGGAGAAACAATTTCGGGTGGTACTTCATCACTACTTCCAAATTTTCCATTTAATACATCTGATAAATGCGGATTTTGATCGCACGAAGCAAGTAAAAAGAAAATACTAAAAATTGTAAATAAAGACTTATTACTTAATTTTAACATATAAATTTAAGGCAACAATAAAAATAATGCACGCTCGGACAAGGAAAAATTAGGAAGGTTGGAAATGTAAGGGCTTAATCTTTCCCTATATTTAGGAGGGGGGACACCCCCCTGCCTCCAAAATCGTGGCCGCTCGGCTAGTTTCGCTACGGACACGAATCAGTAATGTGAGAGAATCGTATAGTGAGTTAGAATTGTTCGTCCTCCATCCTGTCGGCCGTATCCTCGCTACGATTTTTCCGGCACCCCCCGAGCGTGATAGCTAGAAAATAGTACAATCCGCATCAGCTGTAATGCTCATGAGCACCACATTTTACGCTTACATGGAAATTCAGCGATTCTAGGAGTTTAGCCGGGCAGGTCTTTTTTCCCGCTCTTGTGCCAAAACAAGACCATTTAAGAAAATATACTTGTCCTGTATATATATTTTTTGCGAAAAATGATTACCTGTTGTTCACCGAGAATTGCTGTCCCTAGGTTATGAGAAATTAGTGTATACACAGCCTATTTTCACTGTTAATTCTCCTTTTTTTCTTTGCCATTTGGTCTTGGAATATGCCCATTTAAATTAAATTTATCATAAACATCAAA
>RFJE01000240.1 GCA_003695005.1 Candidatus Hydrogenedentota bacterium
GGAATATCCAGTAAAAAAAAGGGATGACCATTTATTCTTATAAATGGCAAAATGATAAAATTTGCAAATAATAAAGTTGTAAGTATATTTTTGCGCGTTCGATATTTCCCAGGTAATATTCTTGCTATGACCATAAGTCTTCCTTCCTTTTAAAGTTAGGCTCTGCGTCAAGCAGAGCCTTTGTTATTTTTACTTTGGCTTTAAACTCGGATTTTTATCCGCAAGCCAAGCCATTACTTGCAACACTTTTTTAGCTCCTAATGAAGCCTTGTGAGGTGGCATAGGCCCCTTTGGTGGTTTTTGCAAGGCTTTGTCCGCAGGGACCCCTTCCATAATTACATGGAAAATTTCCTTATCGGTATTTCCATGTAGCCACTTATTGTCCACTAAATTAGGTCCGACTAACCCTGTGGCATCTGCCTTATGGCAAGCTGCACAAATCGTAGCGAAAGTTTGTTGTCCTTTTGCAATAGCCTCTTTATCGCCGCGAAATGGGTTGACTCCATCTTCGGTAAGTCCAACCACAGTTGTTTTTTGTGGCTCATTAATTTGCGCAGCTTTTACTTGCTCGCGGTATTGTTTTTCCTGTGTCCAACCCGAAGCGTATAACCAAATGGAATAAACAATTCCAAAAACAATGGTGCCTCCAAAAAGAATAGAAAACCATTTAGGGATGTAACCTTGGTTTTCTTTGATTTCGCTAGAGTCGTCATATTTATCCCAATCTTCTTTAGACATGATGCCTCCTTATTTTTTCATTTTGCTTTAATTTATCTACTTCTTCTTTTGGGGTAAACTCATCTTCTAGCATGCGAAAACGAGCTTCCTCAATACGATCACGGTTACGTGGCCTGTATAAGTACCACGCAATTGCAATTAAAAGCATTCCTAAAAGCGGAAGACGCAATCCCTTATAGAGTCCAATCCAATCATCCATTACTCTTCCTCCTGAACCATTGTATCTCGACCAAGCTTTAATAAATATGCAATAACAGCATCGCCTTCGGTTTTTCCTTTTAATAGTTTATCTGCGGCTGCAATGTCCTCGTCAGTATAAGGAACTCCTAATGCTCGCAAGGCTCGCATATTGGCTTTTGTTTGCTCAATATCAAGCTCGTTCTCAAAAAGCCAGGGGTATGCCGGCATAATCGAACCAGGGCTTGTTTCCCTTGGATTGATTAAATGTTTTTTATGCCATGCGGCTGAAGGGCGTATGCTCGCTTCATGAGCTAAATCCGGGCCCGTTCGCTTCGATCCCCAAAGAAAAGGATGGTCATAAACATATTCTCCTGCTTTTGAGTATGGGTCAGGGCCGTAAGCCTTATTGGGGTCAAAGCGGTCTGTTTCCCACTTAAAAGGTCGAATCATTTGTGTGTGGCAGTTAAAACAGCCTTCTTTTTGGTACACATCTCGACCAGCCAGCTCTAGTGCATTGTAAGGTTTTACGGATTCAATAGGTTCGACTTGTTTTGTTAAGAAAAAAGGTGGTAACTCCACAAGAGTACCAATTAAAATAGCAACCGTAACAAGTACGGTAAAAGCAAACCCTTTACTTTCTACTTTTTCATTGAGTTTTTCATAAAAGTTTTTCTGATTCTCCATGATTTCCTCCTATGCTCCTTCGCGCAAATCTGTTGGGACAAAACCGGAACCTTTATTTTGAATTGTCTTATAGACGTTGTAAATCATAATGCAAAATCCAGTTAAGAACAAGGTTCCTCCAATGGCTCGTACAAAGCGAAATGGCGTTAAATTTTGCACGATTTCAATCCAATTTGGATATTGCAGCATACCGGATGCGTCATAAGCTCTCCACATAAGACCTTCTGTAATTCCGGAAGCCCACATTGAAACATAATAGAGTAAAATGCCAAGTGTGGCAATCCAGAAATGTGTTTCGGCTAACTTTTCGCTATATAGCTTTGCATTCCATAAGCGAGGTACTAAATAATAAATGGCTGCAATTGCCATACCAGCTACCCAGCCTAAGGCTCCACCATGGACGTGACCAATGGTCCAATCTGTATTATGCGATAAACTATTCACTGCTCGAATGGACATAATCGGTCCTTCTAACGTGGACATGCCATAAAAAGTAAGAGCGACGAGCATAAACTTTAACGTAGCATCGGTACGTACTTTCTCTTTTGCTTGGCTTAACGTTAAAAAGCCATTGAGCATCCCTCCCCAGGAAGGGGCAATTAACGCAAGAGAAAATACCATTCCTAATGTCTGTGCCCACTCCGGGACAGGGGAGTATAAAAGGTGATGTGGACCTGCCCAAATATAAATAAAGATAAGAGACCAAAAGTGTAAAATAGACAATCGGTGAGAAAAAATAGGCAAGTTAGTATGCTTAGGCAAATAATAATACATCATTCCTAAAATCGGGGTTGTAAGAACAAAAGCCACAGCATTGTGCCCATACCACCACTGAATATTTGCATCCGTTACGCCAGAATAAACCGAGTAACTTTTTAAAAGACCAGATGGTAGGGCTATATTGTTGACAATGTAGAGGACAGCAATTGTGACAATGGTTGCAATAAAAAACCAAACTGCTACATAAATGTGTTTTTCCTGACGTTTTGCCATTGTCATAAAAAAGTTAACTGCAAAAATCACCCACCATATAACCACTAAGATATCCAGTGGCCATTCTAGCTCTGCGTATTCTTTGCTTTGTGTATAACCAAGGGCTAAAGTAACGGCAGCTAAAACAATGGTTAAGTTATACAGCCAAAATTGTAGCCGTGATAACAATGGTGACCACATGGGTGTTTTAAATAGCCTTGGTACGGCATAGAAAACTGTCGCAAAAACAATGCTGAGCGTAAAGCCAAAAATAATCCCGTTTGTATGAATAGGACGCAATCTACCAAATGATAGATAGGGTGAATTAAAATTTAATACGGGGAAGACCATTTCAAAGGCAATCCAGATGCCAATGAGCATGGCCACGACGCCCCATAAAATAGCCGACTTTACATACCAGCGGACTATTTGGTTATCGTAATTTACTTCCATAGCCTACCTTCCTTTTTATTTTCTAAATAATTTATGTCTATTATCTATAATAATACAGTAGCTTTGTCAATCCGTATTTTTACGTAGAAAACTCAGTAGTAATACCGATAGAGTTTATGTGCTAAAAGGAGGATGGCGCACAAGCTAGATGGAGTTTTGCGTTTGAAATTAACACACAAATTTGATCGTTTATTCTTTTTGAAATAAGCAAACGCTGTTGATGCAATATCGTTTGCCAGTAGGAGGTGGCCCATCATTAAATACATGTCCTAAATGGGAGTCGCATCGTGAGCAACGCACTTCGATTCGAAACATACCATAAGAGTGGTCTTCATGTAAAGTAACAGCGTCGGGGGAAATCGGCTCATAAAAACTTGGCCAACCACTTCCTGAGTTAAACTTGGTTTTAGAAGAAAAAAGTGGCTGTCCACAAACCGAGCAGTAAAATATCCCATCTTTGTAATGAGTATTATAGTAGCCGGTAAAAGGTCGCTCTGTACCTGCTTTTCGGCAAACTTGGTACTGCAATGGAGTTAAATGCTTTTGCCAGAAGGAGTCAGGAATTTCCTTGAAATTAGTATTTTCTGGTAAGTTCCGCAAATGTTCAATGTTCGACTCACCATGCCGTGCTTTGTTATCGTTACTCATAAGGGTCAATATAGTTAGAAGTACTAGCCATTGTTTCATATTATAAGTCGTCTGCTGCACTATGTCCGGATTTTGCTGGCAAAATACAGCCAACAGCAATACTAGAAAAACTATTGTTAGGAGGTGTCGTGATACAGTTACCGGCATAAAGGTATGCCGAAAAAAAACTGAATATTAAAACCGCAAAAATAAAATGCTTCATAGTATCTCCTTTTTTAAGTACAACAATTGGATAATTCAATAATGGGTCAAGAGATTTCACTTTACAGGTTTGACAGGTTATAGAATACAGTCGTGAGAGTCTGTGCTAGGGGGTTGGCGGGAGCTTGAGCCAATCCTCGCTAGAGTTGACGCACAAGCTCGTGAGAGAATATTTTTTTTCAGGAGGGAATATGAAAAAATTAACAAAAATATTTAC
>RFJE01000241.1 GCA_003695005.1 Candidatus Hydrogenedentota bacterium
CCTACAATATACATCAGTAAATACCGTCTCTTGACTGCGAAGTAAAGAATCGGCTCATACACTCTTTGCATCCATCGAAAAAGTTTTGCTTCTAGGGAAGTTTCTTTTTTTACAATGTTCTCTTTTGATAAACCGCCTGTAATATCTGCCACATGCGATGGTAAGATAAAGAAACTTTCAAATAACGATGCTGCTAATGCAATAATGACGGCGGCAGGTAAACTCCATATAAACTTACCAATAATTCCACTCATATACAATAGAGGAGCAAAAGCTACCATCGTGGTCGAAACAGAAGCAAACACAGGTCCTATCATTTCCATGGTTCCCCGAACGGCAGCTTTACGAGGCTTCATACCTTGCTCAATATAGCGGTAAATGTTTTCTCCAATCACAATGGCATCATCAACCAGCATCCCGGATACAATAATTAAGCCAAACATAGAAATTAAGTTAATACTCATTCCCATGTTGCCCATTGCTAAAAAGGTAATTGCAAAAGAAAAGGGGATACCAAGGGCCACCATCAGCGAAATGCGCCACCCCATAAAAAAGAGAAGCGAAAGTATAACGAATCCCATTCCAATTACCACATTCCAAGTAAGCACATTGAGACGCCGTCGAATATAATACGAAATGTCGTTAATGGGTGTAATTTCTAAATAACCTGGCGCTGTTTTTTTATACAGGTCAATTTCATCCCTAACTTGATCGACAAGTCGAATGGCATCTCCTGTTTCTTTTTTTAAGACGGTTAAAATAATTGCTTCTTCTCCAAGAGCTTTTTCCTTAATGTTTTTTTTCTCAAAGTCTGATCTTACATAAGCCACATCTTTAATTTTTAAAGCTCCACCAAAATCATTCGCGCGTATAACAGTATTGCGAATTTCTTCAGGATTGGCATATTCCATTACTGTGCGGATTATATATTCTTTTCCCTTATGCGTGATCGTTCCACCCGGAAAATTTAAGTTACGCTGCTGCAGTGCTTGTACAATTTCGTCACTAGAAACGTTGTACTTTTTAAGCTTATCTGGAAAGATTTCTACAAAAATTTCTCGCTCTCGATACCCACGGCGAGTAACAGCAGCTGCATCTGGTAAAAGCTCTAGCTTATCTTGCAGTTGCTTGGCATATTTCCGTAAAGCTAGCTCATTGTGTTTTTTGGTAAATCCACCCTGGAAGCTTAAGGCAAGCTCAATTACCGGTGTACGACTTGTAGAGAGCTCTAATACCACAGGCTCTTCGGCATCTTCGGGAAAATCCACTTTCGCTCTATCCACAGCATCCCGAATGTCTTGCACAACTTTCATTTTGTTTTCTACATCCGGGTCAAGAGTCAGTACTAAAGAAGCGCGCGAATCTAACGAAGTGGAAGAACTCTTTTTAATACCGTCCACACTTTTTACTTCCCGCTCCAACGGTAGAATAATCAGCTTTTCCACTTCTTGTGGCGAAGCTCCCGGATAAGCAACGGTTACCACAACAATGTCAAAATCAATATTTGGAAAAGCCTCGCGGCGCATACTACCTAACGTTACAATCCCTGCAATAATGACCGAGACTGTAATTAAGTTGCCAAGTGTGGAGTTATGAATTAAATAATCGACTATCTTTTTCATTTATTCCTCCGGTTGGTAAACTTTTGCTAGTAATTTGTCAATATCCACATGATAGCGCTCAAAAATTTCATTTTTCGCTAAATCAAATTGCAAAAGGGAAATGTTATACTGAATTAAAGCCTCGAGCTTAGCCTGACGAGCTGCCACTACGGCATCTAGTGCATTTTTAACAGCTACTGCATTGAATTTGCCTTGCCGAGCTCGCTGGAAAAGTCTTGCATAATAAAGCTCCGACTGCCTTAAATTTTCTTTTGCTTCATTTAATAAGCGGTAATTGAGTTTAACCCTATCTAATTTATTTAAAACATCGTCACGAACTTCTGATCGTAAATCTTCGAGTTTAATTTTGGCCTGACGAATTTTTAAATAGCCATTTCGTACTTTTGCGCGAATATCCTTATCCCAAAGCGGATACGTCATTTTAATGCCAGCACGGTATTCAGGAAACTCAACCCCTCCGGCACTTTTTACTGCAGGGAAAAACTCGGTATCCTGTGAATTGCTAGTAATTTGGAAGTATGCTTGTAAAGAAGGAAGTGCATCATTTTTAGCGGCTTTTAATTCTAATTTTGCATTTTCGAGCTCTAACAGTGCATTTTTGTAATCGGCTCTTTTTTGAAACGCAGCTTCTAATGCTTTTTGTTCATTTAAATCTGGTAACTCTTCGGTTAAATCCGTAACCCCACTTACTTTTGTATCCGGTGGCATGTTAATCGTACGCAATAATTTACGCAAAGCTTCTTTATAAGCTTGCTCTGTGCGAGCTACTTTACTCGAAGCACGTAGTGTTAGTGCTCTATATTGATTGACATCAAACCTCTCGGAAAGACCAATCCTGGCATTACGAGCAATAATGGCTTGCAATCTTTTCGTGGCTTGGTACTCTTTTTTCGCATTTTCTAAAGCAGATTTTTGAATGGCGACATTCCAATAGTCAATTAAAGAGCTTACTACGAGTTGCGCTAATAAGTCAATAAGTTGCGTTCGGGTAATTTTTGCCTGGTTTTTTAAGGCCTGCTCTCGAATTCTATCTTGGTAGCCAAATGCATTTTTTAAAAGCTCTTGCCGAATGACGGCAAAAAAAGCTGGTTTGTGATAGGCAGGCTCTGGAATTGGCTTAATGCCTGGAATGGCAGAGTCATTTGAATCACTGTAGGATTGTTTTACCCCCACTTGGATAAATGTCCCTGACGAAAAAACTTTGCTTACGGAAAGTGTCCCTGCATATTCATAAAACTCATCTCCAAAAAAACTGGAATTCGTGTTGGAAGGTGTTTTTCGTTTTAAGTAATACGTATCGAGCTCTAAATTCGTAGCATATTTTTTTTGGTATTGCTTTAATGGTGTATCTGCCATAAAAATATCATAGGCAGATCGCTTTAGCGTTAAGTTTTTTTGAATCACAATGTTAATGGCTTCTTCTAAAGTAAGGGTTTTATTAAAATTTGCATTTTCTTTTGCAAAATAGCTTACTTGGAAAAAAAACAACGGGAATATGATTAAAATTTTTTTCATGCTTGTTCCTCCTTTGATAAAAAAGTTTCCACCCATTCTTCCTCTAAAAAATTTGTATGACATGTTATTTCCTGCATTTTATCTCTCCATTCTTGTGGAATTTCGGGAATTGGCTTTTCTTCTGGCCAACCAAGAGCTAAAAAAAAGTGACGCAGAGCAAAATTCTTTAGCTCCTCCGTTCCACGCTCTTCGTATAAACGATGATAAAATGCTGTGCCTTCGTATGTTTCTTTTTGCATGTTATAAAACATAATAAAAGCAATGAGTGACCACAAGAAAAGTAGGGTATCCGTGGTTTTAAAATATCCTTTTTGAATGCCTGATTTTAATAAATCCTCTGTAACTTCTAAACGAGGAATAAATAGCTCCTGTGCTAACGTTCTTAAATTTTCTCGCCCCTCTGCCATTTCCCAAAGCAAAATTTTTTTTTCAGTTTCCGGCATTTGCGTCATATTCATACACATAAGCTCAATGAGCATCCTCAAGCGAATAGGCTCTTCTAAAGATTCATCAGTAAGATAACTTAATGATTTTTCAGGTTCGGGATGTGCAACAATTGCCCTTAAAAGGGTTTGGTATAAATTTTTCTTGCTTTTGAAATAATAAAATACAAGGGATTTCGGTACTTTAGCCTTGCGCGCAATTTTCTCAACCGAAGTCGCTGCAAAGCCATGAGCGGCAAATTCATCCCGCGCAGCTATAAGAATATCTTTGCGTGCTTCTTTTTCACTTTTGGAACTACGCTTAAATTTGACCATATGGTCAAATTTAAAATTTTGACCACGCGGTCAAGAAAAATTAAAAATGGCGGGACAGGAATTCCCGCCAAGCTTATGCAATGAACACTGTTTTTAAGAAAGTCTCTCAATAATGGTTGCAATACCCATACCACCACCAATACACAAGGTAATTAAGGCATAGCGTTTCTTTGTTCGCTCGAGCTCATCTAATGCTGTTCCTAGCAAAATAGCTCCTGTCGCTCCTAATGGATGCCCAAGAGCAATCGCTCCACCATTTACATTGATTTTTTCAGGGTCAATGCCAAGAGTTCTTTGTACATGCAAGACAACGGCAGCAAAAGCTTCGTTAATTTCCCATAAATCAATATCATCTACAGAGAGCCCTGCTTTTTTTAATGCTTTTTCCGATGCAGAGATTGGACCGGTAAGCATGATGGTTGGCTCTGTACCAGATGTTGCCATTGAGACGATTCTAGCTCTTGGTTTTAAGTTATTTTCTTTTATACCTCGATCATTGGCTAAAAGCACTACGGCAGCTCCATCTACAATTCCAGAGGAATTGCCTAACCCATGAACATGGTTAATGGCTTTGAGTTCAGGATACGTTTTTAGCGCAATCGCATCAAAAACTTGCTCCCCTACTGTTTTAAACATTGGCGCGAGTTTCGATAAAAACTCATAGTTCGATTCAATACGGGGATGTTCATCTTTTTCAATGACATTGCCATCGGGATCGGTTACCGGAATGCGACTTTTAAAACGACCTTCCTGCTCTGCCCGATGTGCCTTAATTTGTGAGCTTTCTGCAAAACGGTCACAATCTTCCCGACTAATGTTGTACTTCGTGGCAATTAAATCCGCAGAAATACCCTGCGGCAC
Organism: Candidatus Hydrogenedentota bacterium; assembly: GCA_003695005.1. Classification (GTDB taxonomy): domain Bacteria; phylum Spirochaetota; class Leptospiria; order Turneriellales; family J094; genus J094. The sequence goes on from RFJE01000241.1 coordinate 4,757, forward strand.
TAAATTGTAGTGTTCCTTAATAAAAGGATTGCCAATGGTCATGCTCTCTTCAGGGGGAAGATTCGGATCTAAATCATCCCCCATTTTTACACGGCTCATCGACTCTACTCCACCACCAATGGCTACATCATAATTTTCTGCCTTTACAAAGGAAGCGGCGTCGTTAACAGCTTGCAAGCCAGAACCACAAAAACGGTTTACTGTATATCCGGGAACAGATTCTGGCCACTCTGCTGCCATCACAGCATAGCGAGCAATACAGGCTGCTTGGTCTTTTACTTGTGTAACACAGCCGAGAATAACGTCTTCCACTTTTTCTGGCGCAATCCCGGTCCTTTCGGGAATTTTCCGCAAGAGCTGTGCTACTAAATTTTGTGGATGAATTTTCGCTAACGCACCACGTTTTTTCCCTTTTCCTCGCGGGGTGCGAATTGCATCGATAATATAAGCTTCGCTCATCGAAACCTCCTAATTTTGTATTCGTGTAGAAATGTATCTGAAAATACACTTCTTACTGTAAGAATATTTTTTTTAAACATGGTGACAATCAAAAATACGTTGATGAATTTCGACATGATTTTGGTTTGAGCTTCGCAACTAATAAGTAATTCCTTATTGACAATTTCACCATTAATTTGATATTAGCCAATGAGTAAATTCCGTTTATTACTCTGCATTTTAGGGCTAAAGAATTTAACTTTTACTAATCATTAGCATGGAGCAAATATGAATAAAGC
>RFJE01000242.1 GCA_003695005.1 Candidatus Hydrogenedentota bacterium
CGATAAACTTTCGAAAGGCCAACGGCAGCGGCAAATACAATTATATACGATCCTAAATAACGATAAACAAATGCCTTTTCTTGTGTTGTTAGTACAGGATGGAAAAACCAAACATCTAAGCTAACAGCTAAAACAATAATTATATTGATGGTGGTAGCAATTCTTCCTATTACTAAATAAGCACTCAGCAAAGGAAATAAATATGACCATAGTAAAATACTTGGATTTTCCTGTCTTTCAGCAATCATCACTAAAATACATACAAATGAACCAATGACTGTTTGCATTGACGGCATCCTTGTAAAAGCACGGAACCGAAACATAATGATGTTTGTAAGCGACATTATCAATGTAATGCCAATAATGAAATAATAATAAATTGTGTCTCTATGAGTAAAGGGATACAGGATAATAGTTACCAAAATAAAAAAAACACTTAAATAAGCTAAAATACGATTTTTTGAATACTCGGACATTAAGCTTGTCTGCAAATGAAAAACATGTCGTAAAGGATTGTTTTACGAAAAATCACTTCCCCATAATCAGCTTGTTGTTTTTTTCAGGCAAGACAAGATCGCTGGCGCGAATTTTTTCAGCTACAATTTTTTCGGTGGTTTCTGTTTTATGCATTTTATACATTTCATAAGCCTGAAGATATTTCCTTTTTGCAATGGTTAATCGGTTTAACGCACCATTGAGTTCATCTTGGATTCTCATTCCTGTTTCATCAAGATCTTGGCTCAATAACGCATCATATATTTTTTGCAAGTTTTTCTCTTGAATATCCTTTTTTGAAATCCCATATTTTTTAATCAGTACAGAAGAGTATCTTTGTAAAATTTGCAAGGATCGATCCTCTTGTACTTTTACATTCGCATAAGCAGATATAAGGGCAGCTATCGCCTGTTGCGCAGTCTCTTTATCTTTCGAAGACTGATGGAAAAAATAAGCTAAAAAGAAAACTAAGGCTAATATAAGAGCAGCTGGAATCATAAGCTTTTTAAATGTTGTCCCTGTCCCTTTTAAAGAATTTTCTAGCGAAACCTGGTGTACCTGGATTTTTTTAGGAAGCTGCTCCGTTCCGCAATAAGTACATTTATACTTACCAGAAGGCAAAAGCTTAAATTCACTGCCGCCACAATTTACACATTTGTCTGGTTTTGCTGTTTCGGCCATATCCTGAAATGATAATTTTTACATCAGAATTACAATGACAAGCACCTATTTGTAGTAGTGTAAGCGTCAGCCACGGGCGTCAAATCTTTCCCGATATTTAGAAGGGGGGACACCCCCCTGCCTCCGAATCCGCGACGCTCGCGCAAGATAAATAAAATTTTGTAATTCGCAATAATAGCTTATGTCTTTTATGAGCGGAAGTGGGTGTCCTTACTCCGTGCGGCCGTGCGCTCACTGCGGGATTCTCCGGCACCCCCCGAACGGGTAAGCTAGAAAATAGTACAATCCGCATCAGTTGTAATGGCCATGAGCACCACATTTTACACTTCCCATGAAAGTAAGCTTCAAACCTTTCCCTAGTGAAAAAAAAATTGTAGGATTATATCGTATTTACGGCCATTTTTGTACCATTTTGAAATTTTATTCAAAGTAATGTCTTAAAAAGACGTCGAATTTCCGTTCGTACCCAAAGGGCAGGATCCGAAATTCGGCGGAGGCTCTGCCCGATGGGGTACGCGGGCGGGTCACTAGTCCATCCGTGAACGTCGGGGAGTGTCCCCCTCCTAAATATTAGGAAATAATTTAGCGCTTACCGTTTACAAAGTGATTTTGGTAACTCGGATATTGCAGTTTAAAGCCTGTGTTCCTTAATTTTTTATTTGAGATTTTTTTCCCCCGATGTGGCATTTTACGAATTTCTCTTGGCACAGGTAAAGAGAAGATTTTACATAAATATAAAATTACTTCATTTTTTTCAGAAGGTAAGTTATCGGTAACATTGTAAATGCCACTTAAAGAAAATATAGCGTTATGAGCAAAAAGAGCTGCATCCTCTGCATGAATGCGGTTTGTAAAATAAGGGTCTTTTGTAAGATAAGCTCTTCCATTTGCTATTTCTTGCACGATCCTTTCTTGGTCAGGGGGTACAAACCCATAAATCCCGCTAAAGCGTAAAATGCACAAGTCTGCTTGGTAAAAGCGGGAAAAATCATCCCATAAACTTTCGGCCATTTGTAAAATGCTTTGTTTATCCTGTAAAGCTATTGGCTGCTGTAAAGGGCAATCGTCTTCAGTTTGTAGGGTATCCGAAGGTGGATACACTCCTGTACTTGAGAAATAAATTACTTTTTGTAAACTTTGAAATGCATGCTTTGTTTGCTTAAAAAAAGTTTCGGCAGTGCGCACATAAGCATACTCATAAGCATCCATTGGATTCATTGGTAAACCCCGCGGCGATAAACCAATGACTAAATGAGTAATGGAGGATAGCTCTTTTAAAAATTTAGCGGGATACGATGGATTTAAAATATCAAAGGAAAAATCCGCCTTTGTTCGAGCCACACAAATGCTGGCAACATCTAACTGTTTATGAATTTTTTGAGCAAGACGGCCAAAGCCTAGAAAACAAACTTTATAGCTATTTATTTTTAAGCTGCTCAATCTCTTTTTCTAATGCCATTTGCGATTTATAAATTCTGGCGGTGTAAACTAAAATCAGTAGCATTAAAAGTAAAACTGCCCAAAAGGCATATTTTAATCTTTCACTCGCAATGCCATCTGCTTTGCGATACTCATGCTCTTCAATCAACCAAAAATACCGCTGCTCTTTTGTTGGCTTCGAAGCTTTGTAATATGACCATATCAGCTCTAAATCGTCATTTGTGAATTTAGCGAGCATTTGCTTGGCTTCGGCCGTATCAGCCTGCATGAACTGGTCTAATAGCTTGGCTAACTTTGGATTTTCTTTCCTCAAGTCGGCTTGCCAATCTTGCGCAAAAAGTGGTATTGAGAACAATATCACCATTGTAATGAATTTTCTCATCATTCCCCCTTAAACTCGTTTTTCCATATTTGTTGTTCGACTGTGCTTTTTTGTATGTAATATGTTTTTAAGGCACGAGCTAATGCCCACATTAAAAAATGAAATGCAATGACCCCAATAAAAAAAGTCCAAAGCATGGTTGGATCTTTTAAGCCACTTCCCTTTTTACCTGCAATTACAGCAGCAGGGTGAGATGGTGTATTCCAAATGCGGATAGCTGCATATACTAAAGGAACATTTAAAAAACCTAAAATTGCTAGCACGGCTGAAAAACGAGCCCGTTTTTCGCTATCCGGCATAGAAAACCGGAGTAAGCCATACGCTGCAAAGAGCAACCAAAGAACAAAAAAGCTCATTAAGCGTTGGTCTGACCAATTCCAAAAATCCCCCCAAATTGGCTTTGCCCATAGCGGACCCGTAATCATAACACCTGTTGTAAAAATCCATCCCGTAACAGCATACGCTGCTGCTAGTTTATCGAGTTGTAAATCTCTCTTCTTTAAATAGCGAATCGAGGCAATAAACGAAACAGTAAAAGCTGTAAAAGAAACCCAAGCAGTAGGAACGTGAAAGTAAAAAATTCGTTGAGCTACCCCTTGTGCCGCATCCGAAGGAACAACAAAAAAGACCATATAAAAGAACAAAAACCAAAGAAAACCATTCAGCCATAAAAGAATTTGCGTCATTCGCATATTCCTGTGTTGCTTTTTAAGATGCTACGGCAATAGAAAAATGCAGCGATACGAGCAGGTCTTTTCTCCTTTCACTGAGAGTCGCTGTTCTTAGGTTGCGTGAACTTCAGCTAATCCTTATCATAAGTTTAAATTTTTGCGAATGGATTTCATTTTCTTTAATCCTAATGTCGTGTTTCTTTTATTAATTGCAATTACAAAAGATCGACTATGAAAACTAAATTCTTCTTTAAACAAATCCCTTTGGTAC
>RFJE01000243.1 GCA_003695005.1 Candidatus Hydrogenedentota bacterium
GTTACTCTATGGGGATAAAAAAGAAGTTGTTCCAAGCGTATTAAAATCAACTTCGCTTGAATACGAAATTACATCCCGAATATACAAAATGGCTTTTCCGGGGGAAAGAAAAATTGCGGTAGCTACCGATGTTGGAAACTTAAAGTTAAGTGATGATAAAGATCCCTTTGCTTCGTTAAAATTTTTAAACATGGGAGTTGAACCCCTTTACGGAGATATTGTGAATGTAGATTTAAATAGCGAAGATGTTCCGGCGGATGTTACGGTTTTAATTGTACCGGCCACATCGGGTTTAAGCGATTGGCAAAGATTCCGTATTGACCAATATATTATGCGCGGAGGTAATGTTTTTTGGTTGATGGGAGGCGAAATTGTAAACTTCTTTAATGGAATGGCTTCCCCTGTTTCTGCAGAGACTCTAGAATTTTACAAACACTATGGAATATCCGTTGGCCTCGATTTAGTCATGGAGCCGGAGAATTTTATTCCAATCCAAAACCGAGTCAACCTTTTCCAGATCCAAAGGATTCCATATCCGTTTTGGGTGGTTGCTGTCGAAGGCAATATTGCACAGGATCATTTAATTACAAAAGATTTAGAAGCTCTCTTTTTTCCATGGGCTAGTTCCATGACATTTGTACCTGATTCTCTAAAAGGCATTGATGTAGACGATAAAACAAAAGCAAAACCAGAAAAAGAAAAAGTCTTTACAAAGGTGTTAGCAACTTCTTCAAAAGATGCATGGTTAAAAACAGGTACGATTTTTATTAGTCCACAAACTGTAGTGGCGGAGTTACAAAACACAGCCAGTCGAGTGGGGGTGGGTAAGAAAAACCTCGCGGTTTATTTAGAAGGAAAGTATAAAAGTTTTTTTCTCGATCACAAAAAACCAGATGAAAAAGCAGAATTTATTCCAGAGAGTCAAAAGAAAAGTAAAATTGTAGCGGTTAGTTCACCTTATTTTCTGTCGGATAGTGCCTTACAAATGAGTAAACTAGCCAACTTAAACTTTGCTTTAGCAGCGTTTGATGTAATGCATGGTTTAGAAGACTTAGTAAATGCCAGGAAAAAGAAAATTTCTGCCCCGGTCATTACAGGGGAACTTTCGCCAACAAAAAAGAATGTTCTAACTCTGCTAAACTTTTTATTACCAATTTTGTTTGTAGCCGGCTATGGAATATGGCGATTTAAGCAGCGGAAAGAATTAGCAAAAATGGTTTATCCTGGTCTAGCAAAGCCAAATGCAGAAGGAGGTAATGCATCATGACACTTTTAAAAGATACACGAAAATTCAATATAAGTTTGCTAGTTACTGCAGTTATTTTATTTTTATTAGGACTTTGGGTAAATGACCCTTTCCGTTGGAAAGTGGTTACTTATAAAGAAAGTCCATTACTCATTAAAAATGTAAGTGTAAATGATATTTCGGAAGTATTGATCGAAAAAGGAAAAGAGAAAATCAATTTAAAAAAAGAAAATGCAGTGTGGTATGTTTCTAGCGAAAATACAAAATACCGGGCAGATACAAACCGAATTAGTAAAAACTTATCGGAAATTTTAGAAATTCATCGCTACCAAAAAGTAACTTCTTCGAAAGAGAAGCACAAAGATTATGAAGTGGCAACACCAAAAGAAGGCGAGGAGCTTAAAGCGTTACGAATAACCGCAAAAGATAACAAAGGGAAAACTCTTTTTACCATTTATTTAGGAAAACAGGGAGCTACTTATAATTCTACCTTAGTGCGCCTCGAAGGAGAAGATGCAGTATATAGTGCAAAAGGAGCCCTTCGAAATAACTGGAAGATCGATGTAGATTTCTATCGCGATAAACAACTTTTAAACTTAGTCGCAGCCAATGTAAAAGAAATTACTGTAACTGGTAAAAAAACTTTAAAACTACGAAGAAATGATAAACAAAAATGGGAAGTTTTTTCCGCTGGTTGGAAAGAAGCAAACCAAGACAAAGTAAATAATTTATTAAAAGATTTTCTTACTTTACAGGGCACAAAATTTATAAAGGAAGCAGTTCGGGATCCATTTTTTGTAAAAGTAAATATTGCATTAGTAAGCGGAAATACAGAGACGGTTATGGTTCGAGGTCCTGGCAAAGAAAACAATTATATTGTACAAACGACATACACACCATACTGGATGAGCGTTCCTTCTTACCGAATTGATAATTTCTTAAATAAACCGGAGGATTTATTGCCACCCAAACAAAGTAAGCCAAATAAAAAGTGAGATAAGAATGCTTAAAAATTGGATCCTAGGGGGAATGTTCCCCCTTTTATTGCTTTTTTCGTGTAAGAATGCCAATAAAATAGCAAACGAGGGGATTGAATATCTAAATGCTGGCAATTACATTGCTGCTTTAAACGCTTTCGATGAAGCTCTAGAAATTGATAAAGAAAATGTCCTAGCTCTGTATGGAAGAGCTCGTATTTATGCAAAAAACTCGGAAACAAGGGAGATGGCTAAAAGAGATTTAGAAAAAGCTTTACCCCATTTAAAATCACCGGAGGATGAGTTACAAGCTAGAATTGTGCTGGCTAATATATATTATCAATATAATCAATGGAAGAAGGCAATATCTGTACTAGAGGATGCTTACCAAAAGGGCAGACGCGAAAAAAGACTGTTGTTACATTTAAGCCAATATTATGCCGAAAATCGGCAAATTAGCAAAGCAAAAGAAGTTTACGAAAAAGCTTTACAGCAATATGCTAGTGATGAAGATATTTTATACAGTTATGGTCTTTTTTTAGCAAAATATTTACATCAATATAAAAAAGCAACGGATTATTTAGTCCAATCGCTCGAAAAAGCAAAGGAAAAAGGCGTGTTTCGCTATGATACTGTACTCAATTTAGTAAAACTTGCTTATTTGCAGCGGCAGTATAATCAGGCATTCGCTTTATTGCAAGAGTTAGAAAAAAATATACCAGATCAAGAAAAAGGAAAAATTGCAGAATTAAAGAAAAAAATCCAAACAAGGACATGGAGGGTAAAATTATGAGGATAACTGCCCTTATTAGTAGTTTACTCATTGTGCTATTTAGTTTAACGTTGCTATTCGCTCACCAACGAAAACGTCCTTTAACATACCAAGAAAAAAAGAAAGTAGCTAAAAAAATGAAAAAAATTGCAAAAGCACTCGGGGTAAAATGTAAGTATTGCCATACAGAGGCAAAAAAAGGCTTGCGTGCAGGAGATTTCACTATTTTAACCGATGATGGCAAATTTGCACATGATGTAATGTTTCCTTTAGCAAAACGCTATAAAGTAACTTGTGATTATTGTCACAATGGCAAAGATGAATTCACCGATGTCGGAGAAAGGGCGCAAAAGGACATGGATGCAATGGAAAAACATTTTAAGAAAAC
>RFJE01000244.1 GCA_003695005.1 Candidatus Hydrogenedentota bacterium
AGAAAATTCTTTAATAGAAGATTTAAATAATTTAGAAAAAAGTACAATAAGCGAGCGCCTCTTGCAAAAACCTGATAAGCAAATGACTTCGATTCTTTATTTAAATTTAGCAAAAATAGTAACTGCCATGCAAAACTCATCTTATGCCATGATGTTTGGTCAATATTTGCCACTTGTAAAACCCTTAAAGGAATTTAAAACATTCTCTTATTATGATAAGCAAACTAGCATGGAAACCGTTATTTTTGAACTTGAAATTCAATAAGAATTCTGCCTGTGCCACTCAAGAATAATTTTGTGGATTTGATCGAAACCATCTGTAATGGCAGCAGGTCCTGGTTGCAGAATATCTGCAGATTTAATTTCAAAAACAAAATTATTCTGTACTGCTTTTATTTGATTCCATCCTTCACGACTTTTTAGCTTTTCCGGCCTAAACTTTTTCCCACACCATGATCCAATGATAATGTCTGGATTTCTTTGAATCACATCTTCTGGATTTTCAATAATTCTTTTCTTTGCTAATTTTTTTCGTGCTAGTTCGGGAAAAGCTTCCTGTCCTCCGGCCATTTCTATTAGGTCACTCACCCACTCGATTCCGGTAATGATAGGCTCATCCCATTCTTCAAAATAAACAATTGGCTTTTTAGGATATTTTGCCATTTCTTTTGAGATTTGCCTTAACCTTTCTTTTTGTGTCTCAATCCACTGAATTGCTTTTTTTGATGCTCCTACCATCGAGCCTAACATAGCAACCATCGAAAAAATACCTTCTACAGACCGATGGTTAAAAATATGAACTTCTACCCCTTCCCTTATCAGCATCGCTGCAATATCTGCTTGTAAATCGGAAAAGCCTAATACTAAATCGGGATTTAAGTTTAAAATTTTTTCGATATTAGCAGAAGTAAACGCAGATACTCGTGGCTTTTCTTTGCGAGCCCGCGCAGGGCGCACAGTAAAACCGGAAATACCTACAATGCGCTCTTCTTCTCCTAGCAAATATAGCGTTTCTGTTGTCTCTTCCGTTAAACAAATGATTCGCTTCGGAAAGTAATCATTTTCTTTTCTGCTCATCTATATGTACGAATGAAAAGAGTAGTTTCGCTTGCAAGTTTTTTTCTTGGAAGTGAGGCTTGGCGGGAACATCCATGTCCTGCCAAGCCAAGACGCAAAAAGTCGGCAATGCCGCTTTTTGCTCTCATCCCTCACCTCCTCACCTTTTTTAATATTGTATAACCTATATGGAATGCATTGACCCTGTTAAGCAGAGAACAAAATCTTGTTCTACCTTTGCGCAAAAAAAGGTGAGGGGGTGAGGGACAACGATACGGCGTTTGGCCGCAAAGGCTGATCTTTAAACCACTTCAAATCCAATAAGCAAGATATCATCGTTTACTTGATTGGTAGGGCTAAATTCATACACTTTTTCTATAATTTTGTCTAATGTCTTTGATAAGTTATTATCTTGGTTCTCTTCAAATAACTCTAAAAATCTTTTTTCGCCTAGCATTGTTTTAGACTCATCAGTAACTTCTACAATACCATCGGTGTAGAAGAATATTCTATCTCGGGATTGCAGCGTAAGTTGTACTTCTTCGGTATGCGTTTCTTTGCGCAACCCCAGCAATGCTCCCCGACTTTCTAAATAATAAGCTTTATTGTCTGCTTTTTTGTAAACAATTGGTTCGGGATGTCCGGCTCTTGCTAACCGAACAATGCAATTTCCTTTTTTACGATTGTCAAAATGAGCATAAATTCCTGTAACAAAATTACTTTGCATAATACTATTTAAGCGAGCATTTAGTTCATTAATATAGGCTTTTGGATTTGTACCATACATGCCACAAACCTGATCGGTAATTACCCGCAACATGGATAAAAATAAAGAAGCAGCAACACCATGACCCGTTACATCACCAATAAAAAACCCGACCCCGCCTTCGGATAATTCTCGAAAGGAAAAAAAGTCTCCACCAATCTCATCGAGTGGCTGAAAACGATAATCACAAATTATGTTTGCTATGGTTGGTGCTTTTTTCGGTAAAAAAGTAGAAGAAACTGCTTTTGCAATTTGCATATCTTTTTTAATAATATTCATTTTTTCTCGCAGATTTTTTTCGGCTTCGTAAATTTTTACAACGAGTTTTTTGTAATAAGTCATATCATGTACGAGACATACAACGGAATTAGAAGATTGAGAATCCCGAAAAGTAGTGGCCGATAAGTAAATAGGAATTTTTTTACCTGATTTATGCAAAAAATTTAAATTAATCATATTATCCGCAAAAAACTGTTCTTCCGGCGAGGACTCAATATCTTTTGCATATTCAATAAGAGTATTGAGATTTTTCCCGAGCAACTCTGTTTCCGAATAACCCGATAGCAGCGAAGCCGCTCGGTTGACAAAACGAATGACATCGTGATCTACAAGAAACAAAGCTTCATCCATTGAGTTTATAATTATGGAGTAAACACTAGAAGGGACAACAGTAGCAGTGTTATATTTTAAAATGGCATAGGCCATCGTGGCAAGTGTAATATCAATACCAATCACAGTTAAGGAAAAATTTTGAAGCGGATAAATTGTTTGTACAATAAAATCCATAATCGCTATAGAGCCACCAGTCGCAATGGCAATAAATGTAGTTTTTAGTTGTTTCCTTAAATAATGTAATTTTGTATTCCGG
>RFJE01000245.1 GCA_003695005.1 Candidatus Hydrogenedentota bacterium
ACTTTATGCTTCTCCTGTTTTTATGTACACGGAAAAATATACAAACCCGATTCTCTCTTTTACGTATATTTATGATTGGGAAATGTGGCGTTATAGTTTTTTTCTTTCAAGGAGTGCACGGTTCGAAGAGAGCCAAATTGTAAACGACATAACAAAAGGAGGGATAAAAATTTTTTATTTTACACCAATGGGAGTTTTGGGATCTCGACTTTCTTTGTTCCATGGTTTGCATTTAGATAGAACCGAGCAAATTGCTTTTGGAGGTACTTTTGTAAGAGGATACCCTTATTTATTTAACCGTGGAGATATTGCTTATTTATCGACTTTGGAGTATCGCACTCCGCCAGTACAAGTTTGGGTTTTGGCCCTTGGTGGGGTTTTATTTTTTGATGCAGGGCAAACTTTAAACAAAGGAGATAACTTATCTCCTTTGGCAAGTGTTGGCTTTGGTTTACGGGGAAATATTGCTCGTTTTGATGATACTTTATTTCGTTTAGATGTTGGCTTTCCCTTACAAAAATCACCAAATGGCGTGTTAAACCAAGTAAGCTTTGGCTTGCAACAAGTATTTTAACACTTTCTTGACAGACTATCTCAAAAGTCTGTTTTTACATTATGGAGACGAGAATTGAAAAAGATACGATAGGCCCTGTAGAAGTGCCAATGGACCGCTATTGGGGAGCGCAAACCCAGCGTTCGTTGCAAAATTTTAAAATTGCCAATCAAAAAATGCCTAAGGAAATTATTTATGCTTTTGCGTATTTAAAAAAAGCAGCGGCGCTAACCAATCATGAATTAGGAGTATTAGAAAAAGAAAAAGCAGATTTAATTGCACGTGTATGTGACGAGATTTTAGAAGGCAAACTCGACGATGAATTTCCTCTAGTGGTTTGGCAAACCGGATCGGGGACACAAAGTAATATGAATGTAAATGAAGTGATTGCAAATCGGGCTCATGTACTATCCGGTGGTAAGCTTACGGATGAGAAAAAAATACTTCACCCTAATGATGATGTGAACAAGTCGCAATCTTCGAATGATACATTTCCTACAGCAATGCATATTGCATCGTACAAAATGGTATCGGAAATTACCATCCCGGGAATTAGGAAATTAAGAGATACTCTTAAGAAAAAATCGGAAGAATTTAGTGATATTGTTAAGATAGGTCGGACTCATTTTATGGATGCCACGCCATTAACTTTAGGGCAAGAATTTAGTGGTTATGTTTCTCAGTTAGACCATGGTTTAAAAGCCATTGATAAAGCCTTAGAAGCAGTGCGAGAAATTGCACTTGGGGGTACTGCGGTTGGTACAGGGATTAATACGCCTAAAGGATATGCAGAAAAAGTGGCTGAAAAAATTGCAGAATTAACGGGATATCCTTTTATTAGCGCAGAAAACAAATTTGAAGCCTTAGCTGCTCATGATGCGATGGTCGAACTTTCGGGGGCTTTAAAGCGAGTTGCTGTTAGCTTAATGAAAATTGGAAATGACATTCGAATGCTAGCAAGCGGTCCTCGTTGTGGTATTGGAGAAATTATTATTCCGGCTAATGAGCCGGGTTCATCCATTATGCCGGGCAAAGTAAATCCCACGCAAGCAGAAGCTATCACCATGGTAGCAGCACAAGTTATTGGCAATGATACAGCGGTTTCCGTAGGCGGCATGAATGGACATTTTGAATTAAATGTATTTAAACCTTTAATTGCACAAAATGTTTTACACAGTGCTCGTTTAATTGGAGATGCTTGTGTTAGCTTTAACGATAAATGTGCTGTTGGGATCGAACCGAATCGCAAAATGATTGAAAAACATTTACGAGATTCTTTAATGCTTGTAACTGCTTTAAATCCCTATATTGGATATGAAAATGCAGCGAAAATTGCTAAGAAAGCCTATGCCGAAGATAAAACTTTAAAAGAAGCTGCTGTCGAATTAGGCCTACTAACACCCGAACAATTTGATGAATGGGTTGTTCCGGAAAAGATGGTAGGTTTTCGACCTTGAGAGTTTGCGCTTAAGTTGACGCATCAGCTCTTAAGTTAAAGTTTGCTAGCAAAAATCTTTACACAATAGCGCGGTAATATAAAAAAACTATCATGAAATATGATATTGTCACTAAAAGGTTATTAGAACAAAATATGCGGGCTTTTTTTAAAAGAGTTTTACAAATTGAGATTCGGGAAGGTGAATTGTTGGAGCAAATTCCTCAAGAGCAAATTTTTTTGCGCAGGACTGATTTCCCTGTAAAAGTAACAGATAAAGATGGGAACGAAAAAATTTATATTATTGAGTTACAAACCCAGTGGAATGAAGAAAAGTTAAAAAACTTAATTATCTATAAATATCTTTTTGAACTTCGTTATAAATGTGATTGCGAAGTAGTAATTATTTTATTTTTGCCACATAAAAACGCTAGAAATCATTTTCGAGATAATTCCGTATTGTTTCAATTTCATTTAGTCAAGCTCTATGAAATGGATGCTGCTATTATTTTGCAGGACGAGGAGACGGATTTGTTGCCGCTTGTACCTTTAATGAAAAATGGTTTAGACTATGTGGAAAAAGCAGAATCAATGATCTTAAAATTGCCAGAATCCCCAAAAAAAGTGGACATTTTTTCAGAATTTATTATATTATTAGGGTTAAAGGATAAAGCTTTATCAAGATATTATTTGCGGCGAAGGAGAGAGTTAATGTTTGCATCGCCTATTTATCAACAAATTTTGCAAGAAGGTAGAGAGGAAGGTATAAAAGAAGGCATAAAAGAAGGCATAAAAGAAGGCATAAA
>RFJE01000246.1 GCA_003695005.1 Candidatus Hydrogenedentota bacterium
AACTAAATGTTGCTTTGTGCTAATCGATTCATCGTAAATTTTAATGCGATTATCGGTATAATCTTTACTGTGGATTTCCAATTTCAAACGGAAATATCCTAATTGGTTAAGCCTATCCCAAAGATGAACTTCCTTAAAAAGCTGTACTAAATTGGATTGGCTTATCTTTCCAAATAAAGTATTTTCGGGATACGGCTCTGAATAGCGAGCCGTTAATTCTGCTGTTAGCTCACTTTCTTCTAGATCCGATAAATCTAAATTTTTCCCATCACTCATAATGACTGATAAATAGAATGAAGTCCCACTAACATTAAAATAAAAATAAAAATTTCTTTTAAACGACTCTCATCAATAATGCCGGATAAACGGGGACCAATTTGCCCGCCAATAAAAACTCCGATTCCGCCAAAGAGCAAAATCCAACCAAAATCTTTAGGATAGGTTTTACTTAAAATTAAGTGGGTAGCCCCGCCAGTCATCGCAATAAAAAAGTTCAACACCAGTGCTGTGCCAATACTATTCATCATAGGGATTTTAAGCACACTTCGAAAAACAGGGATAATAAAATCACCAATACCTACTGAAAAAAATCCAGAAATGGCTCCAAAAAGACCGGCTTGTGCTCTTACTTTGTTTGGCGGAATTACGTTTCTATCCGTAGTAAGTTGAACATCATACTCTTCTTGTTGAAACGCAAATAAAAAAGCAATAATCATCGTTAGAGCCCCCATCCCAAGTTCCACAACATTCGAAGCTGCAACCACCTGGTTTAAGTAAGCTCCTACAAGCATACCCGCAAAGACAAAAGGTCCCACATGCAGCGCAGTTTTCCAATAAACATTTTTTTTATAAATATGAGTAAACGCTGCCGAGCCCATCCCAAAGATTTGAATTAAAAAAGAACTCATAACAGCATGTTTTGGCTCTAATCCCTGCACTAAAATTAAGTACGGCACCCACATTACACCGCCCGCAATTCCAACTAAAGAAGCAAGAGTAGCAATAACAATACCGGCCACTAAAAGATTAGCATACTGCCATTCCATTGAATCAAGCTTTCTTTTTGTCTAAGACGGTCAACTAAGTTTCTGGTTAAACCCCATAAAACAGTTGTCGGGTTAAATAAATTTCATGGGGTTACCTATGCGCTATGTTGTAATGGGAATCAGTGTGTTACTGTTTGTGGGATGCCAGTACAAAGAAGGATTTTTAGTATTACCTTTTATCCCCTCAAGCTGGCCGGTTCTTCATAAAATTAGTCCTTATGGAATTATGATGGCACTAGGATTTATGTCCGCAAGTGTTTTATTAAGCAAAGAGTTTAAGCGTTTAAACATCCCGCAAAAGCTTGCAGATAATATCGTCATTGTGGCTGTAGTTTTTGGAATTATCGGGGCAAAACTATTTTTTCTATGGGAGACCTCTTCCGAGTGGAGCGGATGGGATCGAATGATTGAACTTACTTTTTCTGGTGCTGGTCTTACTTGGTATGGGGGATTTATTTTAGCAACTTTAGCAATTTATATAGTGATTCGGCGAGCAGGCTATAAATTTCTTTATATGGCTGACATCATGACACCGATGTTGGCTTTAGGATATGGTTTTGGTCGGCTTGGCTGCTTACTTTCCGGCGATGGCTGCTACGGTGAAAAATGCCCCTATAATTTACCCTGGCCTTTAGTGGACTCTTTTCCAAATGGCGCAGCTCCTTGGTCAGAAATTGTAGCAAAATACGGAGATCCGAATGTTGTAGTTTATAATACGCCACTCTATGCTGCCACTTTTTCTTTTATCCTGGCCGGCGTATTTTGGAAACTTCGTAAAAAAGAGTGGCCGCAAGGCTTAAAATTTATTATATTTATATTTATGCATTCCCTTTACCGTTTCTTATCTGAGTTTATTCGCTTAAACCCTCGCGATGTTTTTGGAATGACGCAAGCTCAATTTCTATCTATCATACTTATGTCTGGCTGTATTCTTTTTGTGGCAGTAAAGTGGAAGCAAATTTATCCCTTTTTAAAAGGAGACCCTTCATGGAAACAGACATCACAAACGTAGCTATCTCTGGCTATACTCCGATTCCGCTAGCAACTCCGCCTCAGGATTTGCCACAGGGTGATACCGGATCAACAGGAAGCACACCTCCTCCGCCACCGGAATCTGACTCTATCATAGATTTTTACGCATAATCTGCGTAAAATGTCGATAATAAAATATGGCGATTGATAAAGCAACGAAAGACCTGTACAATGAAAAAATTAGTGTCCACAAGGATCAGATTAAAGAGTGGGAAAAAGAGGTTAAAACTTACCAAAAAGCAATTCAACAAAATAAGAAGCTAGAACCTTTTTTGCGACTTGGTATTGTGGCGAACTACATTCGTCAAGCAAACCTGTACATGGACATGAATGATTTATCCGAACAAATGATGGGGATAAAAAATCACTCTTATTTAGAAAATGCTCGAAAGTTAATTTTAAAAATATTTCCCGAAATGGATAAAGTGGTTACGATGAAAATGGACGAGCCTATTGATTTTAATAGGGAGCAGTTAAATAAACTAAAACCATTTACCCCAAAACATCGGCTGAATTTGTATAAGCACTTACAAAAAACAATCAAAAGACTGATTGCTTCGTTTCCGGAGAATACAAAATGGAAGTGGTCATTTCCCGATATGTGGGCCAATTTAGCAGTCATGGGAAAAAACATTATTGATTTTCGAGAAATTCAGTCCATTCGCGACCCGCGAGAAGAATATTATTATGATAGACAAGAGCTACTCAGTTTAGTAAAAACACAACTGTTTGATGCATCTGGTGAGTTTAGAAATAAGTACGAGCTCTCGACAAAATCAAATAATGACTTAATTAAAGCTATCCGTTTGCTAGAAGATTTAAAGCGAATTTGTGCCGTTACAGGCGACAGTGAGCTTGCGCAAAAGGCAAAAGCGGGAATTGAAGCTTATCGCAATCGTATTGAAGCTAGCGAAGAAGAAAAAAAGAAAAAGAAAGCAACAAAAGGAAAAGGTGCTAAGAAGAAAAAGAAGAAATAAGTTTTTTAGCAAACTGTAATACCGCGAAAGAAAATTTTTGTTTCTCTACGGGATTTAATTTCCAAAAGCTATTTTGTTCTGGATAAAATATGTATACATCGACTCTTTTCCCTGAATAAACAAATACAGAAGTTTCGCTTACTACTACAAACCTCTTTTTTCTCTTCTGCTGGTACACAGGTTTTTCTGGTTTTATTTTCATAAAGTAAGTTTTTGCTTCTTGGCTTGAAGGGAATACACTTGTCTCTATAACTCCTTTTAAGCGGGCAGTCTCTATCGTAGCCTGAAATTTTTTTACAGTCTCTTTTTCTTTTTCAGGTTCCTCGACCTCGCTATAAGGAGAAACACTTGCACCGGAAGGGACAGGGGGAATCTTTGGCTTTCCACAAAAGAACGGAATCAAGATTAACAAGCCAAAAAGTTTCCTCATACTAATACAGGGACAGCTGTATGTTTATTATCGGTTAAAAGCTCAATTGCCGCTGTATTTTTTGTGCTCATAACCAACAATTCTTTGTTTTTGTAGAAAAGGGTTATTTTTGCCGACGCTGTTTTTGAATTATAGCAATAGTTTCGTTTTCCATCGGGGTCGTCGTAGTTTAAGCCGGCAATTTTATCTGAGTCCGCCTGTATCATACCTTTGAGTTTATAATCCCCTTTTTTACCTTCAAATTGCCATAAGAAATTTTGATAGTCTACCTTTGCAGAATTACTCAGCATAGAAGCAATGTCAAGGAATAAGATTTCCTTTACATTTGTTTTTGCATAGGCACTTCCCGTAAATCGCAAAGCAAGACCCGTTATCCAAGGCGTTACAAAAGGACCGACTTTTATTTTTCCGGAATATCCTTCAAAAACAACATCCGTTCCAAATTCTTCAAAATAATTAATGTGAGACCACACATATCGATAGGAATGCTCACTCCCCCAATTATGACCTTGCATAGCAGGAGCATTGTTGAAAGTGTACTTTGTCTTTTTTGAGTCAACCTGAACAATAACTTCTCCATTCGCTAAAGCATTTGGAAAAGGAGATACAGGTTTTCGCTTCGGAAAAGCACCGTTGTACAAACCTTCAAAAGGAAAAAGGAGTAGGGGACTCGAAGAATCTTTTAATGTAAGATCCCATTCCACACTTCCATTTTTTGATTTTAATTTTCCTTTTGTAACAATTGTTTGATTATCTTCTTGCACAAAAGTGCATCCTCCTATTGTAAGCTTAAATGTCTCCACCGGAATGCACCCGTTTATTGTAAACCCTAAAGAACGTTCAAACAATGATTCTACACTCTCATACAATTCTTTAAACGCTAAAACAGAATTTTCCTTTTTGTCGGTAGGGAAAATCATTGCCCATGCTTCGTAATCTGCTTTTTGAAATTTTAAGTTATTCATGGCGGTAAACTTAAGCCAAATTGCATTTCCATTTACAGGATCATTGACCTTAATAAACCAACTTTCTTGGATAGGGTCTTTCTCTGGCCAACTTTCACCTAAAATTTTTTTAAAACGGGGTCTGTTCCATTCTAGCTTGTCCATATAGACTTTTTTTCCTGACTGAACAGTCAGTCCAGAAAATTTATTACGTATTTTGTAAAGCGAGGGTTAGCAGATCCCCAATCCACGAGCTAGCTTACATTCCCGCCAGCCTTCGAAATTTCTACTTTTAAGTAAAAGTATTTCCCAATTCTTTTGATCCAATAT
>RFJE01000247.1 GCA_003695005.1 Candidatus Hydrogenedentota bacterium
AACTAAAGATGTTGCGTTATGGCAGACAAAAAAACAACAAAAAAGAAATCCGTAAAAAAATCCAGTAAAAAAGCACCCAAAAAAACTACACAAAAAACTAGAAAAACAAATAAATCGAAGAAGTTTACAACACGGGAAACAGCCTCGGACGCTTGTTTAAGCTTGTGGAAAAAGTCAGGTAAAGATCTAGAAAAACTAATGCAAACAGGTATCAAACCTGATTTAACCCAACTGAATGGATATCGTTTCCGTGGGCTGAATGTTGGTTTAGGACCTAAGCTCATTGGCATTCGCAAATTTATTAAATGCTTTTACTTAAAAGATTATGGCTATGGTCAGTTATTAACCGGCCATAACTTTATAGTAAAACAAAATAAGCCAGAGGAAGTGTATATAACTCTTCGTAATAAAAAAGGACAAGAAAAAGTACAGGGTTATTACCTTGTTGAGGATGCAGAAAAAAATTCTATATGGAATCAATATCCAAATGCAGCTTTACTGCACTATGGACGAGGAAATAATAAATGGTGGGACCCTGCAGGGAAATTAAGAGACTTTCTAGTACAGCCATATGCTGATAATCCCGATTTACTTTTAGGCAAAGCTTACTTTCAATTAGGACCACTGAAAATCAAAGGTGGCTATTTTGTATTAGAAAGACTAAGCGAAGATAAAACATTATCAGAAATTTATTAAAACACTATTCTATACAGATTGCCTCGAAGTAAGAAAGTCGGCAAGCTTCATCTAAGCTCGGCTTGCCGCCAAGCTTCCAACCTGGTAAAAAGGGAACTTGCTTTGTAGAATAAATATACTTTATATGGGGAATACCCCTTGCATAGGCAAAAGCTATTTCTGTTTTTAAAGATTGCTGCGCTGTAGAATAAATTTTGCTATGGGTAGAAGTTGGCTTTAAATACCCTTCGGGGAATAGGGCTTGCACAAAATTATCGGGAGATTCAAAATGAGACCAATACACAGATGTCCCATCCGAAAAAGAACAAAGGGTTTCTGAATGAAAAAGAGATTGTATTTTTCGTACGAGTTTTTTCGCAGAAAAAAATGCATCTTTTGGTAATTCTGGCTTTAAATAAGAAGGAAGTTTTTTCAAAAAGATCGGAAGAGCTTTTATCGCACTTTTTTCATTTGGGTGTTCTTTTACAAGCATATTCCATAAAGCACTGAATCCCCGAAATATGAGAAAACTAGAATCATCTCTTTGTTGGAAATACCACCTGATAAATTCGTCTGGGGGCATTTCCTCTACAATGGTTATGGAATTAAACTTCTCGGGAAAATATTTCGTTTTCACCGTTGGAAAAAATAAATCATTTGGGGCATCTACAAACTCAAAAGCTGTGCAATTTTGTACAAGCCATGAATCTAAGTACCGACCAAAATGTAAAATGAGGACATCATAATGATTCGCTAAATTCCAAAACATAGAAGCCCAAGCTGTCTTATCTAACGTAATAGGTGATAGGAACCTGACGTTTAATAGCGATACCTTTGTCCCTTCATAAGAAAACTCTTGGATTCGATCGATTGGCATAACTTTATTATTTTCTTCTTTTACAGTGATAGGTACAGGAGCTTCGGATCCAACTGCATCAAAAAGAGAATAGCCATCACAAGCCATTTCTAACAGAAGTACCCTTTTACTTTGCGCATATCTTATAGCTAGATCAAGTGTCCTTTCCGCTGTTTTACTAAAGCTTGCATGAGACCCGATTCCTAATACCACGGGAACATTGTTCCACCGCAATAGTCGCTTTCTTCCTAAGTTTGTCTGGGCTTGGAAATATGCTTTTGCCCAAACGGGTCGCATCAGTAAAAAAGAAGCTAATAGTTTTGTATCTAACTGGACAATATTGCTTGTCTTTTCACCAAACGAAAATGAATAATTCGGTTGATTCTCGTAAAAGGGAAGAATACCAACGAAATCAGGGGATGGCCCTACATTCTTTTGCCATAATTGTGGTGAATTTCCTAAATATACTAAAGGCAGTCTTTCCTCTACTTTGTGAAAATTTTCCCATGGTAGTTCTTCTAAAGGAAATTTCTTATTCCCATTTCGATGTTCTTCTTTGATTGCTGAAAAATACCACGGCAAGGGGATCATGAAACAACAGCACGCAAAATTTTAACAATTTCTTTTTTATCAACAAGTTCAATCGGACGTGATTGTGCAAAAAGCTCGGCTTGTGTTGTAAACTCACTTGTCGTAAGGCACATGCCTCTTGTCGCTCCATTCGCCCTCATTTCTTCGTGCAACGCGCGCACTGTTTTTTCGGGAATCGGATCGGTGGTCCGCAAAATATAGATTACCTGTTGTCCCCGTTTTGTGTTTCGAAACTTAACGTCCGATTCCATGGCAAGGCAGTGAACCTCGGAATCATTAATCACTTGTAAGTCCACGATATTGAGTCCTAAATGCTCAATAATTTTACGACTAATCATTTCAAACTTTCCGGGGGAGGCTATCATAAAATCTTTAATAGAATCATCTGTTCTAAACTCATCATACATTTTAAGTTTTTCTGCAACATCCCGAAATTTAGGATTCATATCATGTAAGCGTTCCCAATGCGCAATGGCTGTATGAAAGTCTCGAAGACGCTCTGCTGCCGCAGCAATGAAGTAACGTAAATTCATTTCTGTATCCGACCCTTTTGGGGCAACCGATAATCCCTTTTCCATCTCGGCTATTGCATTCTGCATTTGGTCTTTTTCAATGTAGCACAAACCTTTGCCTAAAAGAGCTTTTGCTTTTAATTTGTCATCCCTTGCTGCTGTATCAAATTCCTTTAAAGCCCATTCGTAATCTTTTAAGCTTTTTAACGTCATTCCTAAATAGTAATGTGCACTTAAATTATTGGGATCTAGCTTAACCGCTTCCGTTAAAGCCCTCTTTGCTTCCGTTGTATTGCCTGCTGTGTATTCTATTACCCCTAAACGATAATGAGCTTCTGCATGGGCTGGGTTAATTTTTAATGCCTGCTTGTAATAAGGAACAGCTTTATCGGGAACCCCCGCTTCATCAAATAATTTAGCTACCTGAAAAAAATTGTCTGCATTCGTAGGATCAAGCTTCGTTAAAATTAAATATTCTTTTTTGGCTTCGTCTAAATTATTCTGTGCTAAATACAGCTTCGCTAATCGCGATCGAACCTGTGCTTCTTTAACTTTGCCGCTAAATTTATTGATTTTTAAAACTTGCTTGTACTCCAGCATCGCTTTAGGATAATTTTTCTGAGCATTGTATGCTTCTGCTAACAAATAATGAGTGTATGGATCACGATCATTATCTTCAATGAGCTTCTGTAAACGCTTTATCGCCGGACCAAGCTGGCCGGCTCGAATCATTTCGCTTATTTCATCAATTTTTTTAGGTACCACGTAGGTCTTGATAATATAAAAAATAAAAAGACCTACAATGCCAATAATACCCGCTACTAAAACTAAGGAAATTAAATCATCCATGATCGGTTATTTGTTCTCTGCCTTTTTACTTTCTTTTAAAAGTTGAAGTGCTCTAAGCATTTCCTCGCGACTTAACTCCTGAACCACTTCCGTTGCTTTTAATGTTTCTTTTGTATCCATTAGTTCTTTTCGAGCGAGCTCCGCCATCTGGTTATACATTTCTACGAGTTGCTCTAAATTTTTAATCTCATTTTCATTGAGCTTTAAAACTTTCTCAAATCCTTCCACGGTCTGACGCAACTGCTCATTTTCTCTTTTTAATTGTTCATTTTCCTCTTTTAACTTTTGAAGTTCATTGCTGCTCATGGTTCATGAATAAACACTTTTACATAATTTCAAGCACTTTTTAGCTGTGGGGCAGAGGGAGATCCGAGCATTCTCGGTGTTTCGCTGTATCGCTGATAAAGATCCCTCCAACCCTTACCCCTTTAATAAAAAACAAATGACATGCTCTCTCCTTTAAGTAAACCTGCCAAATGAAAGGATATTAT
>RFJE01000248.1 GCA_003695005.1 Candidatus Hydrogenedentota bacterium
AATCTGTATCGTGATTGTGGAAGTCAGTAATGTGAACGGTGCCTTCATAGACTCCCACATACGTATTCTTTTCAGAAGAATCCACCATAAAGGCAGTTCCCCTTACGCCAGCCACCGCAGTGGGTGTTTTGACTTCATACTTTAACCCTTTTTGAACAATGTTATGGAATGACTGTCCTTCGGGTTGGTCAAAACGAAAAATTCTTTCTTTATTTTTTTTCTGCACACTTTCTTTTAAAACCAAAGTTGTTTTTGGCTTTAATGAAATCACGGCATGGTTTTCTAGCTGCACTACGCAGAAAGATTGTTCTTTGGTTTGAACGGTATCCCCTTTTTTTACGATATCCCCAACTTTAGCCGATTTTTGGTTTATGGATACCTCTCCTTTTGCAAAAGCAATTTTGCCTTGGATGGGTACTTCGTCGTTTTTTGGCTGGCATGCTGTAAGCCACAACAAAGGAAGCAGCCAAACCCAAATTTGTTTTTTTCTCATTTTTTCCTCCTTATTTACTTTTTATGTAGATTTTTTTAAATTCCTTTTGGTGATTCGATTCCAGACTTACGAAATAGACACCAAAAGGAACTTTGTTTCCCCTGTCAGTTTCCCCGTACCACTTTAACTGATACACTCCTGGATTATAGAGATTTTCTCCAAAATCCCGAATCATTTGCCCGGCTACGGAATAAATACGAATATGTACTTTGTCGGGCTGTTCCACTCGGAATAAAATTAAAGCAAATTCTCCTCGATGAATATCGGGATAGTTATTTCGAACTTCTAATGTTTGGTTTAAGGGCTTTCCTAATCGAGCTGTTCCCGAAATTAATGGAAAACCCTGGTATGCAGAAGCATTGCCAACGATGTCCGAAATAGAAATTTGAATTTCACCCGGAAAGGGGGTATCACTAGCCATGCGAATTCCAATAAAATAAGAATGACTTTCCCCTCTTTGAAAGGTTAAATTTACAGGAGAAAGAGTGCCATTTAAAGCACTGTTTTCCGCTAATACATTGCCTGGTGTCCCATTCTTATCTTCTAGCAAATAAATTCTTTCTACTTTGTAACTTACGTTTGAAGTAATGCTATAGGTTAGTCCAGTCAGTTGTATGGTTACATCCGCAGGAGTTATATTTGTAAGCTGAAAGCGAAACATTGGCTCTTTATCGACACCTGGGGAAACAATAAAGTCAGAGTTATCCACCGGTGCTCCATTCACAAAACCGCGGGAGAAAACAAGAGTGTCTCCTGCAATGGAAGTAGGTTGGGGGGTTAAATCATCCGAAGTGATTCCTGTATATTGAAATCGCATTGTGTATGGATTGCTCCCGTCACCATAGTAAGGACTTAAGGGGGCATTAAATTGACCGACTAAAAGCATTAAAACGTTACTTCCTTGCGGAACAGTGACTGCGGAACCTGTGAAACTCATCGTAGTACCATTTCCCATCGTACTTGTTGCCCAAAGAGTATCTTGATTATCAAAGATTCCATTGCCATTATCCACGTATAAGCTCATTCCATTGGGAACCGAAATTAAACTCTCATCCCAATTTCCCACGGATAAAGCTTCGGATATAAAATCAATGCCTGTAACACTTGCATCCATGGTGTTGGAAACTTCCTGGATTTGTAGCTTCATTAAAGTTCGTTTTGCTGTAGGGGCTTCCACAATAATTTTATTTTCTAATCCAGTTAATGGAATAGAAGACAGCTGAATTTCTGGCTTTTGCAAAATTAAGCCCCGTCCGGAAATAGATCCCGATCCAATTAAGCTTTTACTTGTTGTAACTGTTGTACCCGTAACCTGGGTACTGGCGTCTAATGCTGCTGTTAAAGTCGTACCTCCTATACTTTGTAAGGGATCAATATTAGCAGTATACGTAACAAAAAAGGTTTTACTACTGCCCGCTGGAATCGTAACCGGAGAAAAACTAAAGTTTATAGGACCATCATTGATTCCAGGAGGATTTTGAGAATTTAAAGCAGTCTCATCCGAAAAAAGGCCATTGCCATTTGTATCCACATAAATTTTTATACCCGAAGGCTTAATGTCAATTGGCTCATTTGCTGTGCCAATATTATTTATGCTAATTGCAGAAACTTGTACATTTTCTAATCCTGTTGTTTCAGACAGCTGAAAAACAAGGCTTGCTTTTTCTACATTATCTGGAACCAGGGCATTGCTATTAGGATAGCTGCTTAATTTTGTTGCTAATACTTCTCCTTGCTTTGCAGTCATTATATGCGAATTAGGGGTTCCACTTCCCACAATGTTACTTCGCCCTGTGGTGGCCCCTGTGGCACTAAAAGAAGAGACGGAAGCCTGGAATGTTTTGTTGTAAGCAGCCGATGCATTGTTCCAATCATAAACCAGTAATAAAGAGATGGAGGAATTGGCCGGGATATTTTGACTAAATCCAGAAAACATCACCGTGCCATTATCCGCAGAATAGGTTGCTGTGCTCCCAAGTTGCGTGGTATCTACTGCTGGATTAAATTTTCCATCGGAATCACTGTCTAAATACAACCTTACAGAACCGATGTGAGCCGCATCATCTCCTGTGCCCGAAGCTTGGAAGGTTACACTGTTTAAATTCATGCCTTCGCGACCGGTGGTTTCTTGAAATAAAATTTGCATAATGGCAAAGTTGGTTTGATTTAGAAGTACATCTTGACTTGCCGCAGAATTCGTACCTAACGCGGCCGAAAGCTGTCCTGTAACAAGCGTAGTAATTCCAGAAGTCGCACTGCTGCTAGGATCGGCAGAAATGGTAGCTAAACCTTGTTTGCCTAACATTCCTTGGTAGCTAAGTTGTACAGTTTTTCCGCTAAAAGAAGTGGCAGGATTGGAAAAATCGTAAACAATCCAAAAATATTGCGTTGGATTGGGAGCAGAACTATCGGGAATGCGTGCATCTGCTGGATAATTACAAGCAGAAGGGCATCCATCCACATAAAATGTTAAAAGCTCATTATCTGTAGAATATGTGTTTGGAGAAATGATAATTTCTGCGTCTGTTCCGGGCTCAAATGTACCAATCGTGCCATAATCCCGGTAAAAATGGATTTTACTAACATCTACACTTTCATCCGCAGTGCCAGAAGCTTGGATAGTCATTTGGGTAATGTCGACAGGATCAGAAAGAATGGGATGAATTTCCACCATGCTTATGTGTAGAATAGGTACTAAACTCTGGTTTGCTAAAACTTGCTGATCTACATTAAACGAGGTAGCTTCAATATGAACTCCGGGAAGCCGAATCGTAAAGTTACCGCTAGTTTGTGGGAGTCCATTTTTTTCCGCAGGGGGGAGAGTTTGCGAAGAACTAACACCGGTTCCTGCAAAGTCCGATACTTGTAAGCTAAATTGAGATCCGTCCACAGCATTGTTGTAAGAAATATCATAGACTACAATGAAATCCACATTGCCACCTGCGGGGATTGTCACACTGCTTAATGGAATGGTAACAGAACCATCATTCACTGTGTAAGTGCCTGATCCCACCACGGATTCTCCATCTAAAAACTGACCATTTTGGTTTGAGTCGAGATAAATTTTTACTCCATTAAGTTCGACGGGCTCATTGGTATCTTTCGCCCCCCCATTGATAGCTTGCAATGTAATGGAATTTAAAGTAATGTCTTCTACTAAATTAGCAGTAAAACGCAATTGCATTACAGCATTTTCCATTCCTGCCGTTGCAATTCCACTCAGAGTATTTACCTGCGAAATGGTAACGGAACCTGAAGAAGGTCGAAAGGTCGTATCTGCTGAAAACGGTCCTGCCTGGTTTAAATTATCCCAAAGCTGAATTCGATAATGGTAGGTTGTAAAATAAGAAAGAGGACTGCCCCCATACGGTACGCTCGTCGCATTCGAAACAACTTTTCCACTGTCCCACATATCAC
>RFJE01000249.1 GCA_003695005.1 Candidatus Hydrogenedentota bacterium
AAAAGTTTGCTCTTGTGGGATTTCTTCTATAATCTCTCCTTCTCTAATTTCAATTTGCAAAATGTACTCAAAGAAAGTACGAATTCCTTCTTCGAGCAATTTTTTCGCTACAATGTCAAATTGCATAATGTAGGGTGATATTATACAACCCTAATAAAGTGTAAAGTATGTTTTATGTGTGAGAGTCGTAAACTATATGCAAGTAGAACACTCCGGACGTACTAGTGTGGCAGCAATTCTCGGTGAAGGGAAAAAGTTCTCTGTAGTTACTTTTTCTTTTGCAAGAATTCTTCCACAGGTTTTCTTTTTACTGTAATAATATCTCCTATTTTACAGAAATCCGATCCACCAAGTCGGCCAAGCAAATCGGCTTCTTTTGGCAAAAAATAACCTGTTTGTGAATCTATAAAACTTTCTTCTGCATAAATAGATCGAGCACGACCAATTACATAACTAAACGGACCTAAATCATCAATGATGCGCTCTAAAACACATTCCATTACTGCAGGGGATTCTTGAATCCGCGGGACGCTGATAGTTTCTGCAGGCTCTAAATGAAAGCCATTAAAATCCATTTCGGAAACATCAGAAGGAAAATCTGTGGCCGAAATAGTAACGCCTTCGGCCATAGAAGAATTAATCAAATTTACGCAGAACTCTTTTTTTTCTATGATATTATTCAAGGTGTCTTTTTTGATCCCTTTGCCTTTATCCGCAATAGAAATGCCAATAAGAAAAGGACGGGTAGAAATGCCATTAAAGTAACTAAATGGTGCTGCATTTACGAGTCCATCTTTATTTAGTGATGTAACAAAAGCAATTGGTCTTGGACAAATTAAGCTTATTCCGAAAAAATAGGCATCTTTGCGAGATAAACTTTCCGGATCAATTTTCTTTTTCATAAGCTCGTAAATTTGAGTTAGATATTTCCACTAATGACACTAGGTAGTGGAAACCCGTCACCACCAACATGAGTGGGGGCAATACCCTGTACATAAATTTTTATTTTATTTACTCCGGGTAATGCTTTCGCTGTAGCAAGCAGCTGTCTTAATTGCAAACGAATCAGCTCAAAAGATGCGCCTTTGCCAAACTCATCTTCGAAATCTAGTACAATGGTATCGCCTTGTCTATTCACGTGGCGCAACCTAGGCTTATCTGGAAAGGCATCTAAATAATCCTTGGACTTTTCTTCGTCCGTTGGACCTTGGATCACTGCTTCAAAAATTTTTTTTAATGGTTCTGATTCCGTAAGCAGAGAAACCTTACGAGGAACAGGAACAAGGTTAGTTTCTCCTTTTTGGTTCATCTTGTAAAAATAAAGACTAATTTCTTGAAACGACGATTTTTGCGTTGGACTTGCAGCCGTCCTTTGACCTTCTGTTTTAGCATCTTCTTGAATCCAATCTAAAAGCCACTGCTTTACTGATTTTTCTTTTTCTGGTTTTGGCTGTGGAATATTCTGCGTAACTTGGACCGATGGCGAGGATAAAGGTGCTGTTAATCGGTTAATGGCATAAAAACCCCAACCAACGACCCCGATGGTAAAAATAAGTACCACGGGTGAAGTTTTCTTTTGCGGAACTGTTCCTTTCGGCATATTATATTATCGAAGTTTTGCTCCTTGTTCTTAAAATGAGAACCCACCATAGAGGCATGGCGGGGCATGGATGTCCCCTCTTCAGGCTGCTTTTACTCCAGCAATTCTCAAGGAAAGTCTAAAAGGCCCGCTTGACCAGCAATTTTCGATAAAGGGGAAAAGGCCTGATCGGCGAAGCTTCCCGTCGTTTCGACGTATCCCTGAATTTACTCCCTTTAATTTTGCTTGGAATAAACTTTCTTTTTTTTCTGCAAGTAGCGATGAATTGCAATGGCACATTTGCGTCCTTCCGAGATTGCCCATACAATTAAAGATTGACCACGACGCATATCACCACAAGCAAATACTTTTTCAATGGAAGTTTGGTGATCGCCTTCTTCTATTCCAAAGCTTGCTTTTACATTGCCACGATCATCTAATTCAAGTCCGTGCTTTTTAAGCTCGGTAATTAAGCCATTATGTACGGGATGCAAAAATCCCATGGCGAGTAGTACAAGATCCGCTTTTAGCTCAAACTCCGTTTCTGGAAGTTCGATAATTTTGCCATTCTCTAATTTATTTTTAACGGCCCGAATGGCTCGCACATGGCCTTTGCCATTATCTAAAAATTCTTTTGTACTAATAGACCATAGCCTCTCACAACCTTCTTCGTGAGAAGAAGAAGTTCGTAACTTAGCTGGCCAATATGGCCACGGAGTATGAGGCGGACGCTCTTCTGGTGGCTTGGGAAATAGCTCAATTTGTGTTACACTTTTTGCACCCTGTCTATTGGCAGTCCCCACACAGTCTGAACCCGTGTCTCCTCCTCCAATCACCACTACATGCTTATTTTTAGC
This sequence comes from Candidatus Hydrogenedentota bacterium, assembly GCA_003695005.1. Classification (GTDB taxonomy): domain Bacteria; phylum Spirochaetota; class Leptospiria; order Turneriellales; family J094; genus J094. The sequence continues at coordinate 2,437 of RFJE01000249.1, forward strand.
ATGAATTTGGTTTGGAACTTTATCGCCAGCAACGACACGATTGCTTTGTGTTAAGTACTGCATGGCAAAATAAATACCTTCTAAATCCCTACCCGGAACAGGTAAATCTCTTGGCTGCTCACTTCCCCCGGCTAATGCAATAGCATCGTATTTTTCTAAAAGCTCCTCAACAGGTAAATCAACGCCTACATTTGTATTAACAACAAACTTTACACCTTCGGCTTTCATTTGTTCAACCCGACGATCTATTTTATCTTTTTCCATTTTAAAGTCGGGAATACCATAACGTAAAAGCCCGCCGACTCGGTCGTTTTTCTCGTAAACTGTAACACTGTAACCGGCTCGTGCTAATTGCTGTGCACAAGCAAGCCCCGCAGGTCCGGATCCCACGACAGCCACAGAATAGCCTTGTTTCTTTGCAGCAGGCTTTGGCTTTACCCAACCATTTTCCCATGCTTTATCAATAATCGTTCGCTCTATGGCTTTAATGGAAACCGGATCGTCATTAATACCAAGAACACATGCTGACTCGCAAGGCGCCGGACAAAGCCGACCTGTAAACTCAGGGAAGTTATTTGTGGAATGTAAATTTTCAATAGCCTCTTTCCACTTTTGACGATACACTAAATCGTTCCACTCAGGGATTAAGTTATCTACCGGACAACCTGTATCCCCGTGACAAAAGGGAATACCACAATCCATGCAGCGAGCACCTTGGATTTCTGCTGTAGCATCATCATAACTTTTTTCAAATTCCTTAAAATGCTTTACCCGCTCCGGTACAGGATCTTTTTTAATTTCAACTCGTTTATACTCTAAAAATCCGGTAGGTTTACCCATGACTTGCTACCTCCTTTGCTGCTGCTTCTAAAGCCTCTTCTGCTTCTTCGGCTTCTAATTCTGCGGCTTCTTCCTCTAATTTCATTAACGCAAGCTTATACTCACCCGGCATAACGCGGATAAATTTTTCAGCTTCCGTTTCCCAATTATTTAAAATATAAGAAGCACGCGTAGATCCTGTATAGCGATAGTGATTTTCAATTAACTCTTTTACTGCATCCACATCTTTAGTATCTGTTAGCTTTTCTAGCTCAACCATTTCTTGGTTAATATATTCTTCTGCAATTCCATCAGGATCCCAAATATAAGCAATCCCACCGGACATGCCTGCTGCAAAGTTGCGACCTATTTTTCCAAGAACAACGGCACGACCTCCTGTCATATACTCGCAGCCATGCTCTCCTACTCCTTCTATGACTGCATGCACACCAGAATTGCGTACTAAAAATCGCTCACCGGCTAATCCATTAATATATGCTTCTCCGCTCGTTGCTCCATAAAAACAAGTATTTCCAATGATGATGTTTTCTGTTGGTGGATACTGCGCTTCCGGCGGCGTGGTTACAATTAACTTACCGCCACTTAAACCCTTTCCACAGTAATCATTAGCAACGCCTTCTAGACGAAGGGTAATTCCTTTTGCTAAAAAGCAACCAAAGCTTTGCCCCGCAGTGCCTTTTGCATGAATGACAATGGTATCATCCGGCAGACCTTCGTCCCCATAGCGTTTTGCCACTTCGCCCGAGAGCATAGCACCAATTGTCCTATCCACATTCCGGACAGTCATTTCAATTTCCACATGTTCTTTCTTGTCTAACGCTGGCTTTGCTTGTTTAATGAGCTCATGATCCCTTTGGACTTCTAGTCCATGATCTTGATCTCGATCGCGATAAAGCTTTGTGCCGAAAGCAGGTTCTGCTTTGTAAAGCACATTGCTAAAATCAATGCCACGTGCTTTCCAATGATACTTTGGCTTTACCGGAACAATGCGATCCATTTGGCCAATCATTTCATTCACGGTCCTATAACCAAGTTTGGCCATAATCTCGCGAAGCTCTTCGGCAACAAAAAACATGTAATTTACAACATATTCGGGACTACCCATAAACTTTTTGCGAAGCACCGGATCTTGTGTGGCCACTCCTACAGGACAAGTGTTTAAGTGACACTTTCTCATCATAATACAGCCAAGTGTAATTAAAGGAGCTGTAGAGAACCCAAATTCGTCAGCTCCTAAAAGGGCTGCATAGGCCACGTCTAAACCGGTAGAAAGCTTTCCATCGGTAGCAACCCAAACGCGATCGCGCAGACCATTTAAGACAAGGGTTTGTTGTGTTTCGCTTAATCCTAACTCCCATGGTGTACCGGCATAGTGAATGGACGAAATCGGACTTGCTCCGGTTCCTCCATCATGTCCCGAAATTAAAATATGGTCAGCATGCGCTTTGGCAACACCGGCCGCGACAGTTCCTACTCCAACTTCCGATACGAGCTTTACACTAATCCGAGCTTGCGGATTAATGTTTTTTAAGTCAAAGATTAACTGTTTTAAATCTTCAATCGAATAAATATCATGGTGAGGGGGGGGTGAAATAAGTGATACTCCCGGTGTGGAATGCCGTGTTTTTGCAATAATTTTATCTACTTTAAAGCCGGGAAGCTGTCCCCCTTCCCCCGGCTTTGCACCCTGTGCCATTTTAATTTGCAATTCTTCTGCATGCACTAAATAATTAGCGGTTACTCCAAATCGCCCGGATGCCACTTGCTTAATGGCAGAGTTCATACTATCGCCATTTGGCAAAGGCTTAAATCTTTCCGGATCTTCTCCCCCTTCTCCAGTATTTGATTTTCCACCAATACGATTCATGGCAATGGCTAAACTCGTATGTGTCTCCCAAGAAATCGATCCATAGCTCATGGCACCTGTACTAAAGCGCTTTACAATTTCTGATGCCGGCTCCACTTCTTCGATCGGGATAGGTTTTTCTAAATAATCTAATGTAAAAAGAGACCGTAACGTTACATGGCGCTTCTTTTGGTTATTTATATATTCCGCAAACTCTTTATATGTCTTATAACTATTTTCTCGGGTAGATTGCTGCAACTTTGCCACAGTAATTGGATTCCATAAATGCGCATCTCGATATTTGCGATAGTGTAAAATACCACCCGGATCTAGAATATCCGGATCTTTAATTTCGGTAAATGCCCTTTGGTGACGCATGAGGGTTTCTTTTTCAATCATTTCTAAACTCATGCCATCGACACGGCTATAAGTACCTGCAAAAAATTTATCAATAACTTCCGAATCAATTCCCACAGCTTCAAAAATTTGTGCTCCACAGTAAGACTGCAATGTGGAAATTCCCATTTTACTAAAAATTTTAAACAGGCCTTTCTTAATGGCCTTTAAGTAGTTTTCGATTAACTTATCTTCACTTTCAATTTCCGGCATATAGCCTTTTTCATATAAATCATGAATAATTTCAAATGCCATGTAAGGGTTAATCGCATTGGCTCCATAGCCAACTAAAAGCGCAAAATGTGGAACTTCGCGAGGCTCGCCACTTTCTAAAATAAGGCCTGTCTTTGTACGCAGACCTTTTCGAATTAAATGGTGATGGACTCCACCCACGGCAAGCAGCGCTGGAATCGGAGCATGGTCTTTTCCAACTCCACGATCAGATAAAATGAGCATTGTTGCACCATTTCTTACTGCCTGCTCGGCTTCTTCTAATACTGCTTCTAAACGATGGCGCATACCATGTTTTTCAGCTGGATTAAAAAGAAGCGAGATTTCATGTGGCTTAAAATGATCATCCTTTAAATTTTTTAGCTTTAATAATTCTTGGTCGGTAATTACAGGGTGATTTAATTCCACACGGCGCGCATGCGACGGGGTTTCATCGAGTAAATTTCCTTCCGGACCAATATAAGTTGTAAGCTCAAATACAAGCTCTTCGCGAATGGCATCCACAGGCGGATTGGTTACTTGTGCAAAATTTTGCTTAAAGTACCGATATAAAAGTTGCGGCTTCTCGCTTAATACAGCTAAGGATACATCCACCCCCATAGACCCTACAGGCTCTTGAGCATGGACTACCATTGGCTTCAATATCATTTGCTTATCTTCTCGAGAATAGCCAAAAATATGAGATCGTTCTTTTAAAGAAGCATTTTCTTTCGGCGGTTTTGCATCTACTTCGGGTAGTTGGCGCAAACGAATCATATTTTTTTCGACCCATTCCCGATATGGTTTTTGTTTTACAATATTCTTTTTAACTTCTTCATCATCTAAAATGCGTTTTTCGTTTAAATCAATTACAAAAATTTTACCGGGCTCTAATTTGCCTTGCTTTACAATTTTTTCTGTTGGAAACTCAATCAAACCTGCTTCCGATCCCATGACAACAATGTCATCTTTTGTAACAACATAACGCGCAGGACGTAAGCCATTCCTATCTAATGTCGCTCCAATAACGCTCCCATCCGTAAAAGCCACGGCTGCCGGACCGTCCCATGGCTCCATCATAGTTGCATGATATTCATAAAAACCTTTTAACTCGGGATCCATCCATGGATTTTTAGACCATGCTTCCGGAATCATCATCATCATAACATGAGGAAGGGATCGACCACTTAAAGCTAACAACTCAAAAACGGTATCAAACGTAGCAGAATCCGATTGACCTTCCATAACGATAGGGAGCATCCTTTTTAAATCCTCCCCAAAGTAAGGAGATTCCATAACAATTTCGCGGGTTCGCATCCAATTGATATTACCACGTAATGTATTAATTTCCCCATTGTGTGCAATATACCGATAAGGATGAGCTAAATCCCAGCTGGGAAACGTATTCGTGGAAAATCGAGTATGAATGATAGCTAAAGCAGACTCCATATCTTCGGCATTTAAATCATGATAAAATTTACGAAGCTGCCCTGCTAAAAGCATTCCTTTGTAAACAATGACCCTTGAGCTAAACGAAGGTACATAGTACTCTAGCCGCGAAAGTTTTAACTCTTCTCGGATTCGATGATCAATTATTCGCCGGATTACAAATAGTTTCCTTTCAAAAGAAAGTTGATCTTTGATTTCCTCCGAAGCAGCCACAAAAGCCATTTTTACTTTTGGCATTGTAAGACGAGCACCTTCTCCCGGAACTTCCGTATCAACAGGTACGGATCTCCATCCTAAAAATTCCTGACCTTCGTCCACCACTACTTTTTCAAAAATATTTTTTGCTGCTTTTCGCTTTTTTAAATCTTGTGGAAAAAAGACCATTGCCACAGCATAGCGGCCATATTCTGGTAATTCAATATCAACTTCTTTTGCAACTCGTCGGATAAAGGCATCTGGCATTTGCATTAAAATACCCGCACCATCACCGGTTTTTGGATCTGCCCCTACAGCACCACGATGATCTAAATTTAATTGAGCTTTTAACGCCATATCAATAATTTTACGGGATTTTTCTCCTTTTACATGCGCTACAAAGCCTACCCCGCAAGCATCATGCTCATTTGCAGGGTCGTACATACCCACTTTTTCCCGTAACATGGCTTTATTTAGTTTATGCAAGCTCATATTTATACCCATACCTGACTCCTTTGGTATTTTGGCGCGGTTTTAATATTCCGAAAAAATACGATAGAATGTGAAAAAGACACACGCGTCGGCAAAATACCATGTTATTTTATTATTTTGAGATAGGTTGTAAAGCAAAAAAGCTCTTATTTATGTGTACAAACAGTAATTCTCGGTGAAGAGAAAAAAGGCCTGCTCGGCGCAGTTCCGCAGTCCCTCACCTTTTGCGAATGCAAAAGGTGAGGGGGAGGACTGTTTGAGCACGAGCAGGCCTTTTTTTCCTGTTTTCAATGTTAATTCAGCGATTATCGGCGGTTCGCCGAGAATCGCTGGTGCTTAATCTTTCCCTGTAAAAAATTTCCGGTATTATGTCGGATTATAGCCACTTTTTAGACA
>RFJE01000250.1 GCA_003695005.1 Candidatus Hydrogenedentota bacterium
TAAATTAGTAAGTTCAGAAAATAAGTTCCAAGAAAAAGAAATTGTTATTCGAGGTCGTGGAATCCAAGCTGCTTTTTTAAATGAAATTTCGCGCTTAAAGGGAGTAGATCCAAATAATATCCATGTGGATAAATTATGGGTAGAAAAAAAGTTAAAAGCAAATCCATTTAAGTTTGGTTTAGACTTACAAGGAGGAATGAATTTAGTATTAGAAGCAGACTTTGATAAAATGATGCAGCAATTAAAAAATGCGTATGATGAAGAATACTTAAAAAAGCTAGATGAAAAAATTAAAGCAGAAAAAAATTCAGATAAGAAAAAAGGGCACGAATACGAAAAAGAGCGTATTTTAGATATGCTGAATTTAACGGAAGAAAAAAAGCGTAAATATGTAGCTCAAGCTCTTGAAATTATTCGTTCTCGGATTGATAAAACAGGAGTTTCGGAGCCACTTATCCGAATTCAGGGAAATGATAAAATTGAAATCTCTCTGCCTGGAGTCGCTTCGCCGGAGCATGCTAAAAAAATTATTTCATCCACCGCTAAAGTAGAATACCGATTAGCGGAGCCGCCCGAAGGAAATGCGCCCGGTCCTTATACACGCAAAGCACAGGCATATTTTCCAGAGTACTTAAAAAAACGTGGTGAGGCACAAAGAGAAGCCTTCTTACGAGAAGTAGAAAAGAAAATTGGCTTACCTAGAGATAAGTATCAGCTTTTTGTGTACTGGGAGCGGGATCCTAAAGACCCGAAATCAAAGCTAAAACCAAAGCGTTTTATTGTTTTAGAAAAGAAAGTAGCTCTTTCAGGAGATGACATTTCTCCAAACACGTATGCAGGATTTGATCCGAACACGATGCAAAATACAGTTTATTTCCATTTAACCGCTGAAGGCACCAAAAAGTTTGCAGAAATTACCACGAAGAATAAAGGGAGACAGCTTGCTATTTTAATTGATGGTAAAGTACGAAGTGCCCCGAATATTAACGAACCGATATTAGGAGGGTCTGCGCAAATTAGTGGGTCATTTACTCCGCAGGAAGCAGAGGATTTAGCTCTTATTATAAAAGAAGGTGCGTTGCCTGTGCCTATGAAAATTGTAGAAGAGCGATCCGTTGGTCCTACATTAGGTCAAGAGTCCATTGAAAAAGGAGTGAATGCCATTTTAACTGGTTTTATGTTAGTTATCGCTTTTATGATCCTTTACTATCATGTAGCAGGTCTTGTGGCTACTATTGTACTTTTCTTAAATTTACTTTTTATGGCTGCGTTGCTAGCATGGATGGATTTTACTATTACACTTCCTGGTTTAGCAGGCGTGGTTCTAACAGTGGGTATGGCTGTGGATGCGAATGTCCTTATTTATGAGCGTATTCGCGAAGAGCTAAAAAAAGGAAAGAGGATTAAGATGGCAGTGGCACAAGGTTTTGACAGAGCTACCTGGACCATTTTAGATGCAAATATTACAACGTTAATAGCTGCCATTGTTTTATCAAAATTTGGAGTTGGCCCCATTAAAGGATTTGCAGTGACGTTGTTTATTGGTATTGTATCTTCTTTGTTTACATCACTTTATATTACAAAGACGATTTTTTACTGGATGGCATTTGATTTAAATGTATCTCACATACCGATTGGGTTTTATAAGAAAGCAAAAGTACAGGAGGCATCGGCATGATTCCTTTTATGAAGTTTAAATGGTTTAGCTTAACATTATCTATTCTTGTATTTGCAGGAACATTTTATTACACGGAAACTCATTTTGGTGGTTTCAAGAAAGGGTTAGATTTTGCAGGAGGGATTAAAATTGAAATTCGCTTAACAAAAGATATTACGATTGAAAAGCTTCGAGAGTTTTTTAAAAAAATGCAAGTAGATGCCATTGTGCAGCAAGCTGGAAAAGATGGCAACGATGCAAAAATTGAAATTGGTAATGAAGATGCAATTAAGTTAGACAAAGAAGCCGAAAAACATAGATCCGAGTTAGAAAAGGAAGGTTTTTCCATAAACTCTATTGACTATATAAAATATAAAATGCTTCATACCCTTGGAAAGGAGCATCCGGAAGAGTTGGATTTTGTAGATGCTAGTAAAGTGGGTCCTACGGTAGGAAAGTACTTACGAGAGTCTGCGGTTAAATTGCTGCTTGTAGCGCTTGCTTTAATTACTGCATATGTTGCATTTCGATTTCAACTAAAATATGCAGCTGGGGCAACATTAGCACTTTTACACGATTTAGCTCTTACACTAGGTTTTATAGGTTATTTTCAAATCCCACTTTCAATTCCTGTCGTTGCTGCTCTGTTAACGATTTTGGGATATTCGATTAATGATACCATTGTAGTTTATGATCGTATCCGAGAAAATTTAGGGAATAAAGATGAAGTTTATTTAGACAAAGTTGTGGATCGATCTATTAATGAGTCATTAAGCCGAACTATCATTACTTCTTTAACAACACTCATTTCTGTGGTCGCTGTTTATTTTTATGGGGGAGAAGGTTTAAATGACATGGCAGCAGTGTTAATTATAGGAATTATTATTGGTACATACTCTTCTTCTTTTATAGCAAGTCCCGTTGTTGTCATATGGAACAGGATAGCATACCGTAGTTAATGCTTGGTTTTTTAATCATTCCAGGATTTATTTTTTTACTAAAAGGGGCAGATATGATGGTGGACGGTGCGTCTGCTATTGCGCGTCGCTATAAAGTTTCCCCCCTTGTCATTGGGATGACAATCATTGCTTTTGGTACTTCCGCTCCTGAACTTACCGTAAATATATTAGCTTCGTTTCGTGGTAATGCAGGTTTAGCTTTTGGTAATATTATAGGGAGCAATATTGCTAATATCTTGCTTATTTTAGGGATCTCTGCACTGATTCATCCGATTAAAGTACAGAGTAATACGTTGTACAGAGAAATTCCTTTTTCCTTGCACGCAGCCGTTATGCTTCTTTTTTTAGGGGGGGATGTGATTTTTGATGGCGCGAAGCAAGGTATCCTATCTCGATCGGATGGATTAGCTCTTCTTTCGGTTTTTGCTATTTTTATTTATTACGTCTGGAATTTAATGAAAAAAAGCCAGGAAGTAGAAGACATTGACATTCCAGAAATGGAAGCTTGGAAAGCCATTTTGTTTTTGATCCTAGGGTTACTTGGAATTGCCCTAGGGGGGGATTGGGTTGTACGCGGAGCCGTTGCCATTGCGAAAGAATTTTCCGTAGCAGACGATGTTATTGGGCTTACGATTATTGCTTTTGGAACTTCTTTGCCGGAACTTGCAGCTTCTGCCGTCGCGGCGTACAAAAAACAAGCGGATTTAGCCATTGGAAATGTCGTTGGGTCAAACATATTTAATATTTTCTGGGTACTTGGTTTATCGGCTAGTATTCGTCCTTTGCCTGTGGGAGAGCAAAACTTATTTGATCTCATTTTGCTATTAGGGGTTACTTTTTTACTTTTTGGTTTTTTAATTAAAGGAACAGATCGTACTTTAAAGCGTGGTCCCGCTGCTAGTATGGTACTTCTTTATATTGCTTATGTAATTTATTTAGGATTATACAGACTTTGATAGAAGCCGCCGGATACCGGCGGCTTAAAGGTATTTAACCAAGATTTTGGTTAGCAAATTCCCAGTTAATTAGTTTTTCTAAGACAGCTTTAATATAATCGGGTCGTCGATTTTGGTAATCTAGGTAATAAGCATGCTCCCACACATCAATGGTGAGTAAGGGTTTTTTTCCATGGACAATTGGGTTTTCTGCATTAGGTGTTTTCATTACACTAATGGAATCCCCTTCTTGCACAACCCATGCCCATCCAGATCCAAATTGTGTGGCTGCGGCTTTAGAAAATTCTTCTAGAAATTTGTCTGTGGATCCAAACGCTTTTTCTACAAGCTCAGCAATTTTACCACTTGGCTTTCCCCCGCCATTTGGCGAAAGAGAATTCCAGTAAAACGTATGGTTCCACACCTGCGCAGCATTGTTAAAAATTCCAACTTTATCCGGTTGTTGGAATGTTTTTTGAAAAATGTCCTCTAAGGACATATCTGCATATTCTGTTCCTTCTACAAGCTTATTTAAATTATTCACATAAGCATTGTGATGTTTTCCATAGTGAAAACCAATGGTATTTGCCGAGATAACCGGCGCTAATGCATCATCTGCGTAAGGAAGTTTAGGCAAACTAAATGGTGCACTCATATTCTCTCCTTTTTGTAAAATTTAGACTGAGTCCAAATATCAGTAAAAAGATAATATGGCAAGCGTTATTCTGTTTCATGGTAAAGGTAAGCACATGAGGCTTGGCGGGACATGGATGTTCCCGCCAAGCCAAGACGCAAAAAGTCGGCAAAGCCGCTTTTTGCTTTCACCCCTCACCAAATTTTCAATTTGGTGAGGGATGGCGGTACATCCTTGTA
>RFJE01000251.1 GCA_003695005.1 Candidatus Hydrogenedentota bacterium
ATTTTCTCCTCTCCCGAAGGACCACGACTTAAAATTAAGTAATCTCCGGAAGCTGGAATCGAATTCATAAAATCATTAGAAGGTGAGTTAATAAAGGAACCGGCATTTTCTCCCTCGCGCCATCTATTTTTGTAGCGCTTGCTAAAATAAATATCATAGCCACCAACACCTCCTTCGCGGTTGGAAGAAAAATACAACAATCTGCCATCAGGATTTAAGCGGGGGTAAAGCTCATCAAATCCTGAGTTAATACTAGGACCTGCATTTACCGGCTGACTCCACTCTCCCCCAATATATTCACTAATCCAAATATCAAAGCCGCCATAACCTCCCGGGCGATTCGATGCAAAATACAAAAATCGTCCATCCGGGGACACCCATGGCGTAACTTCTTCATATTCTGTATTCACGGGCTCTAACAAATGAGTTGGTTTTCCCCATTTTCTTTTTTTACGTCGGGTCACCCAAATATCTGCAGGAATATCAATACTTCCTTTTGGCTGATAGTTTTCGGGCGAAATCGCAGTGTAATAAATTAGTCCCTCTCTTCCTGAAAAATAAGGTAACCCCTCAAATTTAGCACGGGGATCTAAAATAATCATTTTTGGTTTTGTCCATTCATCGTTAATAAAAAATGTTTCGTATAAGGAAAACCTTGTTTCTACATCGCGATTCGATTGAAAAATAATATACTTTCCATCCGGTGCAATGCAAGGTGCAATATCGGAACCATCTGACCATAATTCCTTAAAAGGATAAATTTTATATTTTTTCGGATCCACTTTTAAAGGAACATCGGTATAATACACTTTATCCGAATCAGATTCTTCTTCCTCCTCTTCGTCGGCGGCTTCATCCATGGAATCTTCGTCCGACCAATCATCCGACATTTCTTCCGACTCTTCTTCCTGCGCTACCACTACATGGAATAAAATTTGATAATGCATAATCTGAAGCCGAACAGGCAATAAAAACAATAAGCTAAAAAGTACCAACCACTTCATGAAAAATCTACTCCTGTTAAATAAAGCAAAAGAGCCATGCGCGTGTAAAGTCCATTTTGTGCTTGCTCAAAATAAACTGCCGAAGGGTGTGAATCTAAATCTGTGGAAATTTCGTTCAGCCTTGGTAAAGGATGCATCACAATCACGTTGTTTTTACAACTTTCTACAAATTGACGATTGACTATATACGAATCTTTAAACTTTTCATATTCCTGCCTATCTAAAAAACGCTCTTCTTGAATCCTCGTAACATACAACACATCGGCTGTACAAGCTTCCCGTATGTCGGCTGTTTCTACAAAAGAAATGTTTTTCTCTTTTAACAAACTTTTGTATTTTTCAGGAAGGGCTAATTCCGGCGGTGATATAAAAAGCAACTTTGCAGGATAATGCCATAAAAGCTGTATTAAAGAGTGAATCGTTCTGCCATAGCGAATATCACCAATAAAGGCCACTGTAAAATCATCCTGAAGATTTTTATGCTTTGCAATGGTGTATAAGTCTAACAGGGCTTGTGTCGGGTGCTCACCGGCTCCGTCACCTGCATTGATGACAGGAATGGAAATGTTTTTTGCTGCCACAGCCGATGCACCCTCGGTCGAGTGACGAATTACACAAATATCGGAATAAGCTTCTACCATTTTTAAAGTATCAAATAAAGATTCTCCTTTTGCTAAACTCGAGAATTGTACTCCGACTGTACTAATCACTTTTCCGTTTAGCCGGTGCATGGCAGCCTCAAAGGAAAGACGAGTCCGTGTCGATGGCTCAAAAAATAACGTAGCTAAAACATAATCCGAAAGAAGGGGTAATACCCTTTTTGTACGAAGAGCCGTTTCAATTTTTTTGCTTATGCTTAAAAGAAAATCTAAAAGTTCCCTATCAAATTGTGATGCAGATAAAACGGCTTTTAGTTGTGTTTTTGGCCATGACAGCATGCGACACATTTTTGTTTTGGTACAGGCATTGAAGAAAAAAATTGTTGTCGATTTCACTTTGCTTCGTCTAATATGTTTAGATTAAAGGGGAACAACATGAAGCAAAAACAATGTACATACTCCATTTTCGAAACTTACTTTAAAAATCCTCAAAAAGCAATTGAGCATGCACAAAAGTGTACTCATTGCACCGATAAAATTGTACGTTACGAAGGTTTAATGGCTACCTTGCGAAAAGCAAAGTGGCATAAGCCAATAGAAACAGATAGTGCCATTCAAAAAAAATTAACTGAAGTAGCCGAGTGGATTGTATCCGGAAAAGAAATTGATCCTAAATACGAAAAAGCACTTGATCTCATTGAAAAAGCTGGTGGTTACCAAGAATTATTAGAGATGGTGCACTATTTAATGAGTTCTTCCGAAGATCAAAAAAAATACACCACTCCGGAATTTTTACGTAAAATTGTAGCAAACACGCTTGATCACGAAGCAAGCCGAGAAAGCACTTCATCGATTATACTAACTTTTAAGAAAGGCCTACGGCTCATTAATGCAACTGCACAGGAACTTTTTGTCTTGCCAGATTCCGAGAGAGAAGCTGTACCGGTTCGTGCAGAAGCCACCACAAGCGGGGTTTTACAATTTTATGCCGAAGATGCTCCTGAAAAAAATAGAATTTTATACCAAGTGGTTCAAGATAGCCCTACGACCTTAATGCTTACTGTTAGACTGCATAATTTTGAAAAAACCCCACATATAATTTTACTGCGCAAAGATGGACGCTTAATCCAATCGCAGCCATTAAAAGACGACTTTACGTATTTTTCGGGTTTGTCTGCGGGACAATATATGGTAGAAGTAAAAGGGAAAGAAGGAACCCTTAAGAAAGTAAATTTACAGCTTTTAGAAGAATAAAGAATAAGAGTGATAGGATAGGGTGTGGCGATCCATGCCCCGCTAAGTTTCGCCTAATCTACGAGCTTCCAAAAGAAGGAAAACTAGAGGGGAAGTTAGAAGCTGCTCGCCGTATGAAAGAACGGGGATACTCTACTGAAGATATTCTTGCCTTAACGGGACTTAACGAGAAAGACTTAAAAGACAACCATATTCTTTAATTATAAAAAATCATCTGAATTATTTTTTTGGTGTATCACTGCCCTTAATGGGGATTTTAACGGCTGCATTCGTACAGTAATCTTGTTTTTCTATTTCTGCGAGAGCTTTGGTTAATACCTCTTTTCGGCAATGATGTGTTACAATGACTAAATCCACAGGATCTTGCGAATTTTCCTCATAAATAGCTTCTTGGTGAACGGCGGCAATGGAAATACCACGGGATCCTAAACTTTGTGCTGCTTTTGCTAGAACCCCTGGCCGGTTTTGCACCTGTAAGCGAATATAAAATTCATAGTCCGCTCCGGATTCAGGGGCAATGGCTGCATATTCGGGATGCTTCATATCCCATGAGCTATGCCGACCTAATGCATAATTGACGATATCGGCGTAAACAGAATATGCCGTTGGCAACGAACCAGCTCCTTTCCCCGCAAATAAATGCTCTCCACTAAACTCCCCTTTGACTAATATCGCATTGTCTTCGTTATCAATAGCATATAGCGGACTGCTCGAGGGAATCATGGTAGGCTCAACAGAAATAAAATGCTTTTTATCGTTATAATGATAGTCTGCTAAAAGCTTAATTTTATATCCCATTTTTTCTGCCCATAAAATATCCGATAATGAAATTTGCTCAATGCCAACGGTTTCAATTCTTTCATATTCAAACCATTTGTTTGTAATTAAGGATGCTAAAAGCGCTAACTTATGACAGGCATCCATCCCATTTACGTCAAGAGTCGGATCGGCTTCGGCAAGGCCGAGTTCCTGTGCTTCTTTTAATACTTCGTGGTACGGTGCCTTCCTCTTTGCCATTTTCGTTAAAAGGTAATTTGTCGTGCCATTTAAGATTCCCTGTAAGCGGCTAATTGGCTGGTAGTTAATAACCGACATTAAATTTCGCACAATTGGAATGGCACCGGCAATCGCAGCTTCAAACCCAATGTGAACTTCATTTAACGAAGCGCGAGAAAAAATTGCATAGCCGTGCTCGGCTAAAAGAGCTTTATTGGCTGTTATCAATGTTTTTTTTCGATCAATGGCTTCTCTGGCAATAAACAAAGGAAAGTCAATCCCACCAATAAGTTCTACGTAAATATCAATCTCGGGATTTTCTAAAATCATGCTTGGATCATCCGAAGCAGGAATATCTTGTAAGATGTCTTTTTTCTTCTGGTAGCTGCGATCCACAACTGCTTTTATTTCTGCATAAGGACTTTTTTTAACAAGTTGTAAAAGCCCTTGTCCTACCGTGCCTAAACCAAAAAGCCCTATTTTGACCATGTGGATGCAATAAAATTTTGAGAAACCACGTACAGCGACTTTGTAAAATTATATTGGTGTAACAGCGATTCTCGGCGAAAGTCCGAGAATCGCTGAATTAACATTGAAAACAGGGCAAAAAGGCCTGCTCGTGCTCAAACAATCCTCCTCCCTCACCTTTTGCATTCGCAAAAGGTGAGGGACTGCGGAACTGCACCCAGCAAGCCTTTTTGCCCTTCATCGAGAATTACTGTCGGTGTAAGGGGTTGATCTTTCCCTAGTAAGAAAAAAATTGCGGGATTATGTCTTATTTTTGCCTATTTTAGTACGCTTTTAAAATTTTATTC
>RFJE01000252.1 GCA_003695005.1 Candidatus Hydrogenedentota bacterium
AATTAAGTATGCACTGTATGGCCTCTTTTCTTGGACTCGGATAAAAAAGCGAATCATTAGTACTCGGGAAGAGAACCAAAACTACGCAGTTTGTCAATAATATTGCGAGCTTCTTCTTTCGCCGACTTTGTAAATCGGACATAAGAAATTTTACCGAGCGCTTCTACATATAAAAACTTGTTTTTATCTAATAAGGTTGCCATGGCTTGTACTTTTTTCTTTTTATTTTTCCAGTGGATTTCTATTTTGTTCTTTGTTCGCTTCTTCCAAGTCCCGCTGCTCATGCCAGG
Organism: Candidatus Hydrogenedentota bacterium; assembly: GCA_003695005.1. Classification (GTDB taxonomy): domain Bacteria; phylum Spirochaetota; class Leptospiria; order Turneriellales; family J094; genus J094. The sequence goes on from RFJE01000252.1 coordinate 291, forward strand.
TACACCATTGTAAGAGACACTCATCATAAGGGCTTGCCCTAAAGGAAGAAGCCGAATATAATTTTTTACTTCTTTTAAGCGGGATTCTAAAAGTTTTTTAGAAGCTTCATCAGGTTTTGCTTTATATTTTGCTAAAAATTTTTCTTTTAATAGTTTTTGCAAATCTTTTGTATTGGCCTGCCATACCCCAACAAAAGGATTATCTTTATCATAGCCAGCCGAAAAAAAACGAATCAGTCTTTTTTCTAAAATCTCTTCTTTTGTCTTTGGCTTATATCTTGTTGTGTGGCTTGCTTTCTCGCAGGAGGATAGAAGCATTAGGATAACAGTTAGTCCAAATATTTTTTTAAGTACCATTGTATTGTTTTTACAATTCCTGTATCAAAATTTTCGTCTGCTTTCCACCCAAGCTCTTGCTCAATTTTCGAAGCATCAATTGCATAGCGTCTATCATGGCCAGGTCTATCTTCCACATACGTAATTAATTCTTTATACGATTTCCCATTTTGTCTTGGCTTTTCTTTATCTAATATCTCACAGATCGTTTTAGCAATGGTGTTATTGTCCCGCTCATTACGGCCACCAATATTGTAGGTTTCCCCTGCACGGCCTTTGTGAAATACTAAATCAATTCCTTTGGCATGATCTAAAACATAAAGCCAATCACGAACATTTTTTCCATCTCCGTAAATGGGAATTGGCTTTTCTCTTAAAGCATTTCGGATAATCGTTGGAATAAGTTTTTCATCATGTTGTTTTGGCCCATAGTTATTGGAACAGTTGGTTACCACAACATTTAATCCAAAAGTGTGATAGTAACTGCGCACAAGCATATCGCTTCCTGCTTTTGACGCACTATACGGTGAATTTGGCTGATACGGTGTTTTTTCTGTAAAGTAGCCTGTTTCACCTAACGTACCATACACTTCATCGGTTGATACATGTAAAAAGCGAGCGTTTTCTTTTCCCGCTTTTTTTACAAAAGGTTTTTCGTGCCAATGTTGATATGCTGTATTTAAAAGATGGAATGTGCCAAGTACATTGGTTTGTACAAATACTTCGGGATTTTTAATGGAATTATCTACGTGACTCTCTGCAGCAAAATGAATCACTCCTTCGATATTAAATTCGGTAAAAAGATAATGAAGTAATTCTCGATTGGAAATATCACCCTGTACAAACTTATAGCGCGGATGAGATTCCACTTCCTTTAAGTTTTCGGGATTACCTGCGTATGTTAGCTTATCTAGATTAATGACAAACGTATCGGGATACTTTTCTAAAAAGTAAGGAATAAAGTTAGATCCAATAAACCCCATTCCGCCCGTAACTAAAACATGCCTCATAGAATACTCCTTTTCTCCGTTAAGCATTCCTGTAATGCTTCGAACCAGTGTGGTATTTTTTCTTGAATATGACTTTTGATTTTTTGCTTCGATAATACACTATAATAAGGTCTTTTGGCTTTTGTTGGAAAATCCTTACTTTCAATCGGGATTACCTCGACTTGTGTTTTTGTAAGCTGAAAAATTGCAACGGCAAAGTCGTACCAAGAAGCCACTCCTTCATTTGAAAAGTGATACAGACCAGAAGGTAACTTTTGCTTGATTGCTTTTAAAATCCATCGTGCTGCATCTTTGGCATACGTAGGTGTTCCAATTTGGTCAGAAACTACGGAAATTTGTTTTTTTGTTTCTGCTAAACGAAGCATTGTGTTTACAAAGTTTTTACCTGTTGTAGAATATAACCATGAAACTCGAAAAACAGTAGCTCCTTTTTCGAGGGCAATTTCCTCCCCTTGTAATTTGCTTTTTCCGTAAACATTGATTGGATTTGTATCATCTTTTTCTGTATATGGGTGATACCATTTGCCATTAAAAACATAATCGGTTGAAATATGAACCAATTTAATTTTGCGCCTATGACATTCATTTGCTAACATTTCCACAGCCTTTGCATTCACTAAAAAGGCTTTGTCCTGTTCTTCTTCGGCTAAATCTACGGCAGTGTATGCTGCTGTATTGAGTACATAATCAGGATGATGATCGTTTAGGATTTTTTGTGTTTGGCTTAACGAAGTAATATCCCATTCATTGTGTGGAAAACTATACAGATCCATATCTTTTTCGCTTTGAGCAATCGAGCAAAACTCTGTTGCTAGTTGACCATGTTTTCCTGTTACACAAACTTTCATCTTATTCTGTAAAAATATCTGCTTTTTCCAAAACAGGTAAATTGTTATCTTTATCAGATAAAGTAAAAGGGATATCTAACTTTGGCCAGTCAATTCCTGTATCATAATAAATTCCTCGCTCATGCTCTTTCGAATAAAAATTATCGACTTTATAGTGTACAATGGCACTTTCGCTTAATACTAAAAAACCATGAGCAAAGCCATGCGGGATAAAAAACTGTTTTTTATTTTCCCCCGACAAAATAGCACTTACATATTTTCCAAAGGTAGGGGAATTTTTGCGAATATCCACGGCCACATCAAAAATTTCTCCCTGTACAACACGTACCAGTTTGCTTTGCGCATACGGCGGAAGTTGGTAATGCAAGCCACGTAACACACCTTTGCTTGATTGCGATTCATTATCCTGCACAAATTCAATCTCTCCAATATGCTTGCGAAACAAATCCTGACGAAAAGTTTCACAAAAATAACCACGACTATCTTGAAACACTTTTGGCTCAATTAAAAAAACTCCTTTTATGCTTTGTTCAATAAATTTCATTTTTCTAATAGCCTCAACAAGTACTGACCATAACTATTTTTTGCAAGTGACTCGGCGAGCTTTTTAAGCTCGCTTTCTCCAATGTATCCCATTTTGTACGCAATTTCCTCAATACAAGCAATTTTTAAACTCTGTCTTTTTTCAATCACTTCTATAAAGTTCGAAGCTTCGGTTAAACTTTCAAAAGTACCTGTGTCGAGCCAAGCATAACCTCGTCCCATAAGTTCAACTTGTAGCTTTTTTCGATTTAAAAATTCTTGATTCACACTTGTAATTTCTAACTCCCCCCTTGCCGAAGGCTTTACCCCTTTGGCTACTTCTATAACTTCATTTGGATAAAAGTACAACCCTACTACAGCATACTTACTTTTTGGATGCTGTGGCTTTTCTTCAATGCTAATGACTTCTTGTTTCTCGTTAAATTCTACCACTCCATAGCGCTCGGGGTCATGGACAGCATAGCCAAAAATAACAGCCTTGTTTTGATCTTCGGTAATTTTTCTGCTCTTTTTTAAAAGGTCTGTAAAACCATGACCGTAAAAAATGTTATCTCCTAAAATTAAGCAAACACTATCATCACCAATGAATTCTTCTCCTAAAAGAAAAGCTTGTGCTAATCCATCGGGGGATGGCTGAACGACATAAGAAAATTTCATGCCAAGCGAAGAGCCATCTCCAAGTAAATTTTCAAAACGGGACGTATCCTCGGGTGTAGAAATAATGAGTACTTCGCGAATTCCTGCTAACATTAAAACCGAAAGCGGATAATAAATCATCGGTTTATCATATACAGGTAGCAATTGTTTACAAACAGCCCGTGTAATGGGATACAGCCTTGTTCCACTTCCGCCTGCTAGTATAATTCCTTTCATAAGCCTGTTTCTATTATTAAGATATAGCGTCAAAAAACAGTTTTTTCCGAACAAAAGTTGACAGCTCCCGTCTTACTTATATAAGGATTCAATATGAAAAAATATGTAGTGATTTTGTTAGCCCTTTGCTTCTTTTTGTATGCTCAAGATAAACTTCCCGTGTATGATCTTCCCATAAAGAAAGTCATGCTATACCAAAACAAAGCAAGGGTTTTCCGCAGTGGCAATATTCGTGTAAAAAAGGGAAACAATGTTTTTTATATTTCAGGATTAACGCCACGTCTCGAAGATAGTACTGTACTTGCAAAACTGCCTGCGAATGCAAAAGCTCGCGTACTTTCTGTTACCGTGGAAAAAAAAGCTCTTTTAGAAAAACGCCGAAAAAAATTGCAAGAGTTAGAAAAAAAGCTGGAAGCTTTGCGCGAAAAAGATGCGCAGCTTTTAGATGAGTTAAAAATCATCCGAAAGCAAACAGAATTTTTAGCCTCTGTTTCTAACTTTCAAAAAGAAGAAGCAACAAAAGACTTAAAAACAAGAATGCCATCTTTTGATGTTTGGCGCAAGACCATGATGTTTTTAGCAAACTCTTCTCGAAATTTAGCTAAAAGCAAGCGAGATATTGAAAAGAAACGAGAAAAGTTAGGCAAACAAATCCAAAAAGTAGAATTTGAAATTGGCCAAATTGGCGGTTGGCGGTACTTAAACAAATTTCGAAAACAAAGCCAAGCTTTGCTAAAAAATCGTTCTGCGTTGCAAGTTCAGCAGTACAATAATCCTAACGAAATTGTAATTACAGAAAGAGACTTTTCTTCGCTAGAAACCGAGAAAAGAGCTAAAGTAGAAATATACTCTTATACAGAAAGTACTGTCGCTTTTGAGCTTAGCTATTTTGTAAGGAATTGCTCTTGGAATATGCGCTATGACTTGCGTGCTAATACACAGAACAAAAATGTTTTATTAAGTCTATATGCTGATATTTACCAGCAATCTTCGGAAGATTGGAACAAAGTGAAGTTAATTTTATCCACAGGACACCCACGTTCCTTAGTACAAACTCCCTATTTAGCAACGTGGATATTGCGGGAAAAAAGACTACGAAGCAGGAATGGGGATCGTGCTTACAAAAAAAAATATCGGCAAAAAGATTTTATAACTTCTGCAAAAACATTAGAAGATAATACTAAAGAAGAAGAAAGATATTCGAATGTTAGCACCATTCAGGAAGCAGCATCCGAAGTAGAGTTTACTTTAAAAGGACTGCAAAGTATACCATCGCAAAAAGGATCACAAAAAAAGTTTGTAACGGATTTTTATGCTTCAAAAGCAAACAGCGCACACTTTTTTTACGAGCTTTATCCTGCTTCGAGTCCCAATGGTTTTTTAAGAGTCGAGCTTATGAATTCAACTCCTAGTCCGTGGTTAAAGGGTAAGGCACAAATTTTTCTAGACAATGAGCTTATGGGAACTGCGCGAATCCCTTTTACAAGGAAACAAGAAAAAGTAAAACTTACGTTAACAGAAGAAAAAAGACTCAAAGGCATAAAGCGACTTGTAAAAACTTTTCAGGATACAAAAGGAGTTTTTTCGAAAAAACAACGCATACGATATAGTTACGAAATTGAACTTGAGTCCTTTATGCCACAGGCAAAAGAAGTTTTCGTGTATGATAGAATCCCTGTCTCTAACACCGAAAAAATAGAAGTAGAAATTGAAAACTTAAATATAAATTGGCTTACGGATAGAAAAACAAAAGCGGACTATCAATATAAACAAGGTTTACGTACATGGAAACTTCGCTTAAAGCCAAAAGAGAAAAAAATGATTCGCTACGATGTCGTCATTACTGCTCCGAAAGACATTGTGATTTTAGGATTGAAGTAATTTTTGCAGTTTTGTTCGCTCTTGTAAAAGGCGATTGTGCTCTTTGGCAATTTCGTCTGCTTCGCTTAAACCAAGAGCTTCTGCTTTGCGTAATTTCTCAAAGGTCGCGCGAATTTGTTTATTTAACACCAATAACTTGTGATTATAAATAATGGATTTTAATTGTGCAAGAACATCATCATTCTCGTTTGTGGTATCGGTCTCCATTAAAATTCCACTTAATAAAGAAGCTAAGTCTTTAGGCAACTGAATCGTAAATAAATCCTCAAATTTCCAAATCTCTCCTGCTTGGATCCTATCTCGAAAATAAGAATATAATAAATAAGCATCTTGATGATGCCACTGCATTTCTTTAAGCAGTTCTTCCTCTTCCCACAAAGAAGGATATTTTAAAAGAAGAGTAAGTACATCTTTTTCTGCGCGAGAAGCTCCTTTGGAAAATACTTGCTGCTTGCTCGGCTGTCGGATCACTTTTTTTTGTGTATCTTGTTGAAAATCTTTTTGCAAACTCTGTGCAGGTACTCCTAATAAGGTTGCTGCTTTTTGTATGTAATCTTGTTTTTCCCAATCATGCTTTAAAGAAGAAACAAACTCAAAAAAGTCTTTTAAAGCCATTCGTTTTTGTGCTAAATCTTCGATAGAATATAAATAATGAAAGTAATACCACAAAATAAACTTTGATTCTGGTTTTGCATGCTTTGCAATAAATTGCTTTAAGTCCTCGCTTGAGTGTGCCATGGCAATGTCAAAAGGATCTTGTTTTTGCTGAGTATCTGAAACTAAAACTTTACAATGGATACCCGCCGTGGTTAATATAGGAAGCGCTCGAACCGCCGCTTTTAAGCCTGCGTTATCCGAATCAAACCATATCAGTACATGATCCGTGTAGCGCTTTAATAATTTTGCTTGCTCGGCTGTAAACGAAGTACCCAGTGGTGCCACCGCATTTTCTACCGACTTAGCAGCCAGCCCAATCACATCCATATAACCTTCTACTAAAATAGCTTCTTTGTTTTTTCGAATAAATTCTTTTGCATGAGCTAAATTATACAGCAGTTGTTTTTTATGGTAAATAGCCGACTCAGGGGAATTCATATACTTTGGCTGAGTATCCTTGTCGATTACTCTTCCCCCAAAACCAACAACTCGTCCATTGGTATCTGTAATTGGAAAAATCAGTCTTCCGCGGAATCTATCATACACTGTACTTTTTCTTTCCGCTTGCACAAGAAGCCCTAGCTCAACACATTTGCGAAGGAAGTCTTCTTTTCCCTGTGGCCACTTATTGGCTAAACGGTTTTCAATCCTATGATAGTCGTTTGGCGCAAAGCCAAGTCGAAAGCGGTTTGCCACTGCTAATGAAATTCCTCGTTGTTTTAAGTAAGATTCTGCAGGGCTACCAGGCAATAAGCTTGCATATAACTTGCTAACAGCATTGTTAATTTTATAAGCCCATTCATACTGTGATTTTGTGTGCTTCCTGCCTTCTAACGTAATTCCTGCATAATCTGCTAAAATTTTAAGAGCTTCGGGAAAACTTACATTTTCGTATTCCTGGACAAACGTAATAACATTGCCACCTTTGCCACAGCCAAAACATTTAAAAATTCCTTTTTCAGGGGAAACATGAAAAGAAGGGGTCTTTTCGCTGTGAAAAGGACACAATCCGACATAACTACGCCCCCGCTTTTTTAAAGATACAAATTTTTCTATATAACTCTCGATGGGAACCGCTTGTAAAACGCGGTTTACATCCGACATGTGGGTGGCTTATCAGCCTAGTCGCTACCGTACAGTAACTTTTTTCTTTCGCGCTTACGGATAGCCGCTAATTTTGCACGACGCCTTAATACGGAAGGCTTTTCATAAAATTCACGCTTCTTTAGTTCCGTTAAAATTCCTGCATTTGTAACTTCGCGCTTAAATTTTTTTAAAGCGACTTCGAACGGCTCACCCGGCGCTAATTCTACGCCATTTTTAAAATAAGAATAAATGTCTATGTCTTTAATCTCTGTTACCTCACTCATTTTTGCCACTTTTTGCTAGCTAGATACAGCGACAAGATTATTTTTGATGGTTATGGCTATTGACCCACGGGTTCAAGTCCTAATTACAATATCTTGACGTATTGGCTCTTGTTAAAAATGATTCCCCATGAAAAAGTTTATACTGATACTAGCCTCATCGGGAATTATTTATGCTGCCCCACGAGGTACCCACTGGGGAATGAATAAAAACCAAGTCTTACAAAAAGAGCTTCCGAAAAGACCGCTTCCTGCAACCGATCAAAATTTGTTAGAATATTCTATTACCATTTTAGATAAACCCGCGATTTTACAATATCGTTTTCATAAGAATAAGCTACAATCCATGAGATATTTATTGCGTCCTGCAGAAGGTTTTACTTACACCTATTCTTTTGAGCAATTGCTTGTTCGTTTTTTAAAAGATAAATATGGTATTCCCGAAAAGAACTTTAACCCATTCGATCCCCTTTACAAGAGACCTCTTCCTACCATATACAAGTTTTATTCCGCCAAGAAAAAAACAAAAGTTATATTAAAAATCTTAAAAGACCCTGACCTCCGCGACACGAGTGGCCAAAAAATGATAATCATTGAGTATTTCCCCTATTATGGCCAGCGCAAAAAAAAAGAAATGAATCAATACGAGCGCTGGAAACGAGAAGCTGCGAAAAAATTATAGTGGCTTTAAGCCATTGATTTTGCGAATTAGAGTAAGCCGCGTGCCAACTTTTCCGGAAGTATCATAATTTACAAAATCCATAAGCTTTTCTATTAAGTACACACCTAAACCTGAACTGTAATAATCATCTGCTTTTCGAGCTTTAATTTGAGACCGTGGAACTCGAATACCAAAGTCAATTAAATTCAACTCCACTTCATTTTCACGTATATGCGTCTCGATAATAAAATGATGCCTCTCGTCTTTTTTGTAGGCATGCTCAATAATATTATTTGCAGCTTCTGTAAAAGCCGCCTTTACTTCTTTTGCAATTTTTTCTTCCGCACCATGATCAATCAAAATCTTCTGGATAAAATTCCGCATCGCTCGTACATAAAGTGGTTTTGCAGGAATTTTATGCTTACTTACAATTTCTTCCATCCGAGATTATGATTCATTACGGCATAAAATTAGCATGTTCCATATCCCTTTTTGGCAAACTTTTCCATTTTGCTTCTTTACTTTGGCTTCGATGCTAACGCGACCTGCTCGGATTCCACCACGCAAAGGACGAATTTCCTTTGCTATCGGGGTAAGCTCTACATGAACAGTATCCCCAATAAATACAGGGCGGACAAATTCCCATTTTTCAATTCCTTCAAAAGCTAAAATGGTGCCTTCAATCATTCCGGTTAAAACCGCAAGTCCAGTTGCCATGGACATGGTGAGCATCCCATGAGCAATTCTCTGCTTAAAGGGAATGGTTTTGGCATATTCTGCATTTGTGTGTAACTCTGACCAATCCCCTGTAAACCCACAAAAATTAACAATATCTGCTTCGGTCACGGTACGGCCTTGGGTAACCATGCTTTGCCCAAGCTCAAAATCTTCGTAATAAAGTCCCCGCTTTTTATACTGATTCTCCATAAGTACACATAGTGAATTACTTTTTAGCTTGTCTAGTGTTTTGCTGCACAAGGGCTTGCAAGCATGTATATGCTTGATTCTAGAAAGTAATATCCCTACTCTATATAGT
>RFJE01000253.1 GCA_003695005.1 Candidatus Hydrogenedentota bacterium
AGCATATCCGCAGCAAACCAGGCTTGCAAACCAGGAATATCCGACGGAGTAATCCCAAAGCCTGTTATTCCAGGGCCACCGAAAATTCCACCGGGTTCTCGAAAGCCCATGTTCCACAGTTCAAAAACATCGTGGCTCGTTACCACATACATATCCTGGTTGCCATTGTAATCAGGCCCTGCGGAAAAAAGAAATGAACTTCCAAACGGACTCATCACAATCGAGTGATAGCTAATTCCTAAACCTTGATCTCCTAGGGGAATATTGAGCCCATCTACAGGTCCTATCATGATTCCGTTGTCTATTGTAAAAAGCACAGTAGGAGCCTCGGGTGGACCATCTTGTACAGAGATTAAGCCCGCCTGGTTTAGTCCAAATGAATCGGGCATACCGGTTATCCAGGATGTACTCGAGATAGGTGCTTGCAGAAAAATTTCACTAGGAGAACCACCACTCGATATTGGAAGAGTATACAGCTTATTCGTCTTTACAATAAAAAGAGATAGCTGCACGGGATTTTGCATGTCATTGAGTGCACTACCTACAATAAGTCCTGTTTCATTTGTGTCCTCCTTTGTGGCAGTACCTGAGCTAATGGAGCTTTCTGGTATTGTTAGCTTATAAATTGCATCCGAAGCTGCTTTGTTTGTGTAAAAAATGACCACAGCATTGTTTAAGAAATCCATATAAGCCGCAAAGGGTATTCTTTCTGAAAAAGCAATGTTTGAACCCGTATTTGGCTTGATGACCTTTGGTGCATCAAAAGGCGGGAATTCCCCAAGTCCATCATAAGGATTTACTGTTTGGGTAATCCAGAGCTCATGCTGTCCACCACGGTTGGAACCAAATACAAGTGCAATTTTCCCACTAGGAAGGGGAAGTGCTACTGGATTGTAATCATCCGCATTTGGTGAAGAAAGTGGGCTGCCATCGGCTAGGCGTAAACTTATGGCTGTTTTGCCAATATCCGGTACATCCTTATCTTGAATACAGTTTGCAAGGGCAAAAACTAAAACCACGATCAGTGCAAAATGAATCTTAATTTTTTTTCTTAAATTGAATAACATATTATCCTCCTTGTATACGAACCATATACTATATCCCATAAGACGAAAAAGAATCAAAATAACAACAACTTTTTTATTCTATGAACCCCATTACGCCAAAACGGTCACGATTGCTTTTAGGAGGAACACTAGGATTCGGGTTTAAAATCCTAGCAAAATTGGCTTTTAACCGCCAATCTTCCCAGGAGTCAATAGGAACTTTTTGTGGCCAATACTGCACTCGCACTTTTTTCTTTTTTTTCGGTTGTGATGGTTTTTGGATATCTTGTCCTGTAAACAGTAGTACTAAGTTTGTAAAGAAATCATATCCTATAGCTGCGGGAATCATAAAGCTGCCAATGTATTCGCCCGGTATTTGTGGAGCTAGTTCAATAAAAAATAGTTTGTCATTGACGACTTTAAATTCACTCACAAGAGGACCGAGTGGAATTTGGAATGTATCTACGATCCATTGATGGATTTCAATAATTTCTTCTTTTAAATGTTCGTAGCGAGAGGGGTACCTATGCTCTAGTTCAATAAAAGGAGGCTGTGCTGCAATAATTTTATCGGTAATTAAGAGCAATTGATACTGAAAATTATCCACAAGGCCAGTGACGGTAATTTCATCCCCTATTATTTTTTCTTCTAATAAAATATTGGATGGTGATAGTTTTTTTTGTGAAAGGTTTCTTTTCTTTAAAAATATTTTTAGTTCGGTATAATTTTCCAGCTGGAAAACTTGCTCTTTCGAAGTGCCTTGCTTCCCTTTTAAAATGAGTGGAAAGCCTAGATCTTCTACATCTTGTTTACTGATAATGGATTGAGGAGACATAAATTTGGGTTGAAAAAAAGAATCAGGTTTCTTATCAACTTTATGGAGACTTTCTCGTACTAGGGCCTTATTTAATAAAAGCTCTGTTTGTGTTCGGCTTAATGCGGGTAAAGAGAGTCTTTCCGCTAAATATGCCCAACTTAACAAAGCTTTTCCATAACTTGCAGCAAAGCCTCCTATAAACTCTCCTTCTACAGGAAGTCTTAAAAGCTTGTAATAAATTTTGCGATAGTTTAAAATAGATTCCTGGATGACTAAATCGCAGAGGGGAAGTCCCACTGCTTCCATGTTGACATCAACCCCAATGACAGAAAAGCCTAAATTCTTCGCTGCCTGGATAAGAGGTTTTTGGTGGTGTCCTGCACCTAGTGATATAAAAAATTTTTTGCTCATTGTAATTGTAATTCCGCTCGATATTATTATCGGCATGATTCGTGGATTCTATACAGGTGCATCCGGAATGATTGCAAACCAGGTGCGCATGGATGTGATTGCAAATAACTTAGCGAATGTAGATAAAACAGCTTTTAAGAAAGACGAAGTTGTTTACAAAAACTTTCCAGAGCTTTTGCTTCACCGTACAAATGATGATGGGGTTGGTTGGATGCCGATGGGAAGCTTTGATATTTCACCCCTTGTTGGTAAATTAGGCACAGGAGTAGAAGTCAATGAAATTTATACTCGCTTTGATCAAGGAAGCTTAAAAAAAACCGACAAAGCAACGGATATTGCTTTAAATGGTAAAGGCTTTTTAGTGGTACAAACCAATCGAGGAGCTCGATTAACACGAAGTGGTGCCTTTATTTTAAATGATCAGGGAATGTTAGTGACCCCTGATGGATTTCCGCTTTTAGGAGAAAAAGGACCCATTCAAGTTAACAGGCATAATTTTATTATTAAACCCAATGGCGAAGTGTGGATTAACGGGGCAATTGGCAATGACCCGACCGAAATTTATGGGAAAGATATTAACCAGTGGGAAAATCCAATTCTTTTAGATAAATTGCAAATTCGCACTGTCGATTATCCAAGGCACTTAAACAAAGAGGGAACTTCCTTTTATGTAACGACACCGGAATCAGGAGCAATGCGCCCATTAGCCCCCAATGAAAATTTAGAAGTTTTGCAAGGCTTTTTAGAAACTTCAAATGTAAATTTAGTACGAGAAATGACATCTATGATTGAAGTCCAAAGGTCGTATGAGCTAAACCAAAAGTCTATTACCACGCATGACTCTATGTTAGGACAGCTCTTGTCTTTAATGAGATAAATTTCTATCTAGATTTATAATAGAAGTTCAGTAACTTTTAATGAAAGTAATATTATTTCCATTATACAATGATTTATGAATTCTATTTTACTTTCCACTCGCGTGGCTTAAAATTTTTATCGTTAACAATTTCTACAATTTCTCCCTTTTGCTTTAAAACATAGAGTCCTTGCTCCATCGCATATTTTTGTACATTGGATCGCACGTTCATTCCTGCAACAGCCCCTAGTATGATTTTGCCTTTTACTAATGCATTGGGAAATTGACTAATGATATTCAGTCGCTTAATATGGTCTTTTACATCTTCGGTGGTTAAATTGGTTTTTACTTCTACAATAACTACATATTTATCATTGACAATGGTAAAATCTGTTTCGGCAATCGGTTGACCATTGTGCTCATACGTAACACTGCGTATGGTTAGGGAAACAGGAATCCCTTGTTCCTGGAATAAATCTTTTAATCTAGGCTCTATCATTCCTTCGACAAACCAACCAAGCACATTTCCAATTTTACCAATTTTTTTATCAAATGCTTTGTCCCTTTTTTCTCGCTCTTTTTGTTCTTTTTCTAGGCGAGCTTCATATTCTTTGCGCTCTTTTTCCAGACGGGCTTCAAATTCCTTTTGGCTTTTTTCTCGTTCTTTGCGCTCTTTTTCCAGACGAGCTTCAAATTCCTTTTGGCTTTTTTCTCGTTCTTTGCGCTCTTTTTCTAAACTCTCGTCAAATTTTCTCATGCGCCTATCAAACTCAATGGCCTGCTTTTCTAGCAAATTTAAAATATCCTGTGGTGTAATTTCTTTGCTCATACACCATAATATAATATAAATTTAGAAAATCGACTATTTTTTATGAAATTTTAAGAGACGGGGGTTGGTGGAAACATCCATGTCCCGCCAAGCCAAGACGCAAAAAGTCGGCAAAGCCGCTTTTTGCTCTCACCCCTCACCAAATTTTCAATTTGGTGAGGGATGGCGGTA
>RFJE01000254.1 GCA_003695005.1 Candidatus Hydrogenedentota bacterium
AACAAGCTTTTGCTCAAAAACAAGCTCGGGCTCGTTAGTTTTCTCTATTGGCAAAGAAAACCGACCTATATTAGCTTCCATATCCCAGTATTTAAAAAAAAGACAGCCTGTCAAAAAAGTTTGTAAGATGAAAAAAAGTTGCCATTTTATGTCGCTTTGTATATATTGCCATTGTTCTTGCAAAGGTAAGAACAAAGGTTTGAGAAACAGGCAAAAACGACAACATGCCAAAGGGCAATTAGGCTATGAAAACAACTTTACCTGCGGTTATGTTTGTCGGCGGTGCAGCGAGTGTTTCTACCACCGGACGAGGTGCCGGTCAGAGCTTGCGCCAAAATAAAAACAAGCGTATTTTTTTAGCAAATAAAAATACGCAAAACAAAAATTATGCCTCTTTCGAGCAATTGCTTTTAGATGAGCTCGGGGCAAAGCCTGTTTCAAAAGCGCAACCTAGCACAGAAAAAAGTGCAATCAATCGCGCTGAAATGAACTTTTTAAAAAGCTTCTGGTTATAGCCAGAGGCTTTTTTTATATCAGCGCTCTTCAATGGAATAAGGCTTAGTGTATTCCTGAATAATGTCTAAAATAAAGCGAACCCAAGATTCTTTATCTTCGGCAATAATTTGCAAATGCTTAATTTTAGGAATGATTGGTGTTGGCTTAATGGTGGAATGCTGGATTTCAATAATCCGTATATAAGGATCTGCTTTTTTGATAATTTGGTAATAGGCAATTTCTTCGCGGACTCTTTCTGGCGGTATGTATCCAATAATTACAAGTTTTGGAAATAAAGCCTTTGCTAGCAGCTGGCTTAACTCTTTAATCGAATCTACTCGATCTATAAAAGCTTCGTAAGCTCCGCCACCGATATTCATAATCTGCGTTACTAAGTCCATAGAAAGCTGAATTCCTGCTGGTGTGCTCATGTCAGAAATTAAGGCGATTCCTTCATCCGGTTGAAAGGTTTTAAATACATGATCCGGCTTGTAAAACCGACGCATTTGTAACACTACGGGCAAAGTAATCTCTTCGCCTTTGCTTACTAAAATATTTCCCATATTGTCTTTAATTGTCTCTCTCGCTAATATAAAACGCTTTTTTTTGGCATTTAAGTTAATCGTTCGAAAAGCTTTTATTTTTTCTTCTAACTCCTGTAAGGTGGAAATTCCAATCCTAAGAACATTCCCAGAGCGAGCCTCTTGTTTATCATTGTCTGCCATACGCTAGCCTGTGCCACCTTTATTGTCTGTCAATAACTTTCGTTAGGGGCACTAGCTACATAATAAAAACCAATTGACTGACACTCGTGTCATTTTATTATGGTTTCGGGGGAAATATGAAGCAAGAGACAAAATTAACCGTTCGCAAGCCAATTTTAAGTTACGAGAGAACGAATCGGTATTACTTGATGGATAACAGCATTGGTACGCATTTAATGAATGCCATGCAAATTATTGTTCCCTTAGGCGAAGCTTTTTTTATCCGTAGCGTAAAACGGTTTGTAGAGGAGGTAAATCCACAACTAAAGAAAGAGGTAAAAGCATTTATTGGACAAGAAAACATTCATAAAAGTGAGCATATTGCTTTTTGGAAAAAGCTGGAAGATCAAGGATTTAACCTAGAACCTTTTCGTACGTTTTATGATATCACCATTTATGGCATACTGGAACCTGCTATGCTTACCTATTTCGGGCCGAAATTCCCGCTCGCGGTAACGGTAGCTTTAGAACATTATACTGCTGTCATGTCAGCTTACTTAATGGAACAAGAACCGGAAGTATTAGAAACCATGGCTGAAGGTGTTCAAGATTTAATCCGCTGGCATTTTGCCGAAGAATTAGAACATAAATCCGTTGCTTTTGATGTTTTAGCTGAAGTCGATGGTAATTATTTACGTCGTGTAGGCGGAATGCTTTTAGCATCTGCTCTTTTAGGACCATACATGTTTTTAGGTGCTCTTTCTTTTATGATACAGGATAAGGAACTTACTTTATCGAGATTGTGGAATGATTTATGGAAAGGTAAAGAAAAGTTAGCTTCTTTATCCAAGTACACTTTACAGCAGGTAGTGGATTATTTCCGAGTGGACTTTCACCCTACGGACAATGACAATGAGTATTTAATTGAAAAGTACATGCCACAGGAAGTTATTGCGAAAAGAGGATAAAGACACAAAAAAATGTTGTCATCATGCTATAAATATAGTCTTTATACAGTATGAGATATTTAATGTTCCTTCTTACAATTTTGTTTTTCCATTGTAATTTTATGATCGAAGCTCCTAAACGAGATAACCCATTAGACCCGAAAAATCCTAAAAATGCTGCAAGTAATTCAGGCAACCAAACAGGTGTGGTTAAAAATGGTCTTTTTTCCTGGTGGAAATTTAATGGTAACACAAATGACGAAATAAATGCTAAAAATTTTACAGGTGGAACGATTTCCTATAGTGCAGATAGGTTTGGGAATTCAGGAAATGCACTCAATTCCCCTAGTGGTGGCACCATGACAGCTGGCACAGCCACTGATTTTGAAACTCCGCCCTTTACGTTGGAGTTTTGGATTTTATTTACTACATTGCCGGTCAGTGGGGTAGAGACTCTATTGGAAAATTATTTGGCCGGTGGTTGTACATCTACAGGATTTGGTTACCGTATAGTCTATGATTCTGGTATGCCTGGTATATACCTAGATGCCTGCTTCACAAATAACTCTTTTGCGTTTTTAACAACTCCGGCGATTAGTATCAACCAGAATCAATGGTATCATGTTTTTGCTGAAGTTGAAACAAATAAAATAACGTTGTATATTTATGCAAAAAATTCTGATACGTATACGAGTCAGACAAACTCCATCTCGGTGGGAGTGTTCCAAGCAGCAAGCTCTTCTTTACTATCCATCCCTACGCCTGCTTCAGGTGCTTATATTCTTGATGATCTGCGATATTACCCTCGTTTATTGACTCCCGAGGAAAAACTACAAAACCACAACAGTACAGAGTTTTAACCATAGTTTACGGCGTATCTTGGAAGAAAAGTCTTGCAAGTGCGGCTTTTTATTCTTAGAAAAAATTTGCTTCGAAAGCGTTTTTTTTATTTATCCTGGTATAATATATTATCGAATGTTACTGTACCACTAGCGGGTTTAGTGGATACAGCGATTTTAGGTCATTTACCCAACTTAACATATTTAGGCGGTGTGGCCTTAGGCTCGGTAGTATTCGACTATTTATACTGGCCAATGAACTTCTTGCGCATGGGCACTACAGGCTTAACAGCACAAGCTCGTGGGAAAAAGCAAGAAACAGAGGAATGGGCTATTTTGTACAGAGTCCTTACCCTTGCTATTTTTTTAGGGATTTTGATTATTTTATTTTCAGAAAAAATTTTAGAAATTGTTTTTCCGTTATTACCAGGGGAGAAAACTGTAAAAGAAGCTGCAGCTGCTTATTTTTTAGCTCGTATATTAGGCGCGCCTGCGGTTTTAGCTAATTTTGCCTTTAACGGTTGGTTTTTAGGAAGAGAATCTGTTAAAGTGATTCTTGCATTAACTTTCATTGGCAACCTTATGAATATTGGATTGGATTATTTATTTATCATGAAGTGGCATTTCAATGCAGCAGGAGCTGGCTATGCTACGATGATTTCTCAATATTCCATGAGCTTAATGAGTGTAATGGTGATTTTATTTCATGCAAAAGCTAGACCTATTGATCTTAAGCA
>RFJE01000255.1 GCA_003695005.1 Candidatus Hydrogenedentota bacterium
AGAGTTTAACTGTAGGGTTAGTTCCCATACCGAACTCAGCTATGTTCCTGGCATTCTTTATTCTCCAAAAGAACTTTATTTTCCTGCAAAATCAAAACAAAATCCGAATATAATCCACGGAATTTACTTAACGGGAACTTCGGCAGGATATCGGCTTTCCAAACACGTAAAATATATAAAACAGCAACGCTTAAATGCAATCGTGTATGATATTAAAGATGTGATTGGGTTTGTAAATTATCAGTCGAAGCTAAAAGACGTCCAATTAACCCAGGGCAATATTCAACCACCTATTTCCTCTTTAAAGAAGTTTCATAAAAAAATGCTAGCGAAACGTATTTTTCGTATTGCAAGGGTTGCTCTTTTCCAAGATGAACGATTAGCAAAAGCAAAACCACATTTGCGCATATTAAAAAAAGATAAAACTCCCCTTTCTGTCCGCGGTCATGTGGTTTGGGTCGATCCCGGATTAAAAGAAACTCAGGATTACAATTTAAATTTAATTTGGGAAGTGTTGCAAAATAATCCGGATGAAGTTCAATTAGATTATGTGCGCTATCCCGCAGAAGGGGATTGGAAACATGCTTTTTATGCCAATATACAGTCTTATCATGAAAAGCCAATTGTATTAACAAAATTTTTGCAACAAGTATATTCTTTAGCACAAGCATACAATACATATTTATCTCTCGATGTTTTTGGCGTAGTTGCATGGCAAGAAAAAGTGGATATCAAAAGTACGGGGCAAGATTTACGGCTTTTATCGCAAGCAGCAGATATTATATCTCCCATGCTATATCCTTCTCACTTTGGTTTGGTTTTTGGTGGTAAGGATAACCCTGCCGATCATCCTGAGTACTTTATTGCAGAAGGATGTAAAAAAACAAAACAGGTAGCTCGTAAGGGGATTATTGTAAGACCTTGGTTACAAGCATTTGCATGGCGTGTTACGAATTATAATGCACAGTACATTGAAAAACAGATTTTAGGTGCGTTTAAAGAAGGCGCTTATGGATTTTTGCTTTGGAACGCCAAAAATAAATATCCTTATTTTTATATTCCAAAACTTCCTAAAGAGGCGAAACTACTAAAAAAATCCAACGATAAAAATGTTTTTATCCCCTCGAGTCTAGATGCAGGATAAACTTTTATCGGAATTTGATTTTTATTTACCGGATGATCAAATTGCGAAGCGTCCCATTCATCCCCCGGATCATTGTAAGTTAATGATAGTCAGTCGTAAGGATAAAACCATTACACACAGTATCTTTTACCAATTACCTGAATTTATTCCTGAAAATACATTTTTATTTTTCAATGATTCTTTTGTGGAATCTCGACGTGTTTTTGTAAAACGAAATACCGGTGCTACCATGGAAGCTCTTTTTTTAGATCCTCTCGACAAGTCCAAAAAACAGTGGAAAGTTCTTATACGAAACGCAAAAAGACTGAAACCGGGTGAAGTTTTGTACGCCTCAAAACAGCCTTCCATTGTTTTTACTTTTTCTCGAGAGGAAACGAACTGTATACTAAATTCATCCATTTCTCTTACTCCAAGCATCTTTGATGCTATTGGGGAAATGCCAATTCCTCCTTATTTAAAACGAAAAGCTGATGAAAAAGATAAGGAAGAATACCAAAATCCACTTGGGCGCAACTATGGATCGGTTGCAGCTCCTACAAGTTTACTGCATTTTACCAAACAAGTTCAAAATAATTTACGAAAAAAAAATGTTACGCTTCATCCTGTTACTTTGCATATTGGTTATGGCACATTTGCTCCTGTAACAGCAGAAAATATTCAGCGAAAGAAACTTCACCCCGAGAAAGTTTATATTTCCAAAGAAAGTACACAAGCTTTTCGGCATGCCAAAGCAAACAACAAACCTATTATGATTGTAGGCACAACCGCACTGCGCGCTCTAGAAACATACTACCGATCGAATATGCCGGAAGGTGATTTTACAACCACCACAGATCTATACTTATTTCCGCCCGATAAAATTTATAGCGGTGATATGTTGCTGACAAATTTCCATTTGCCAAAATCTAGCCTGCTTCATTTAGTAGCTTGTATGGTCGAAAAAGAATTTTTACTGCAAGCTTACCAAGAAGCAATCGACAAGGGGTATCGTTTTTATTCTTATGGGGATGCAATGTTAATTTTATGAGAGACCTTATTCAAAAAATTTTATTTCGAGAAAAAATTTTATCCACAAGCCTGCGCTTTGTTTCCTGGCTTTTACAAAAAGTGTTTGGCATCAGTCCAAAGGCAGCAATGTATTTTTTTAAAGCTCGCAAATTAGGCAATCCAACCAACACTATGATTCCCGAAGAAACTCTGCCTATGGTTACAAGAATGCTTGGAACCGGTATATGGAATTATAGCTTTTTTCAATTCCACAGAGAATTTTATTTTCCCTTTTGGGCAGAAAGACAATATGATCCAAAAGATCCCGCATTTATACCAAGATCTCACAATGTCTTATCGATTAACCAAACGCATCGCAATTGGGTTGCCATTTCCTGGCCCGGCATGGTGGATGAAATTAGCATAGATCCGGCCGGCGCCATTATGCTTGGGGCAGATAATCCAACGGTTGAATTTTGTTTGCTTGCAAAAAAGAAACTATATAGACCACAGAATCATCCAAAAAATATTAAAATTAAAAAAATTTCACCGTGGCAGGCAGAAATTTCTTTTGCAGGCTACATTTTATTGGTAGAAGCCACTCTAGAAGGGGCCAAACTTTCGGTTCACCAAAAAAAGAATTCACATCATAAACATAGTTCTGTCCTTTTTTCCTTGCGACCTTTTAATATGGAAGGTCCTTCGTTCATTCATCATATTAAGCTAACCAAAAATAATGAAGTAAAAAGTCGATATTCTCTTTCTTTTTCAACAACGCCTAAAAAAATTGTACTTTCCTCATATAAGCAAGGCGATGCTTTATCGCAAATACTGCATAAAAACAATTCCACGAAAGAAATCTGGGATTCAACTGGTATGGCAACAGCCGCTTTTTTGTTTTCTAAAACTCCTTTTACCATTCAGGTTCAAAATTCCCGAAGAAAAAAATTAGCAAAACCCTTGGAAAAATACCACCATCCCGAAGAAATTATCAATACTTATTTTCCTAAAATGCCATCCCTTTCCACTTTAGAACAAACAAACCGTTTAAGCTATCTTGCAGAAGCCTACCAAGATGCAAAAAATCATCTTATTACACTGTGGGATTTTGACTCTATCACCCCCGGAAGTTATACATACCATGAGTTTTGGATTCGAGATGCAGCCATTATGCTACATGCTCTCTTATCGTTAAATGGGCATAAAGCTGTAAAAAGTATTTTGCCTCGACTAAAACATTTTATCCAACCAAGTGGCTTTTTTAAGTCGCAAGCGGGTGAGTGGGATGCCAACGGACAAGCCCTGTGGGTTTTAGCCAAATATTTTCAATACCATCCCGAAGAAAAATTTTGGCAACAGTGGAAAAAAGATATTAAAAAACTCATTCACTGGATTGATGTGGTTACAAAAGAACATAATGGCATTTTACCCCCCGGCTTTTCCGCAGAGCATTTAGGCGTTGCAGATTGGTATCTCTGGGATAATTTTTGGGCTTTAGCTGGCATAACCGAATGGATTTATACGAATGATAATTTTCATCTACATTCTTTTGATCCAATAAAAGAAAAAATGCAAACAATCCAATTGCGTATGGAAACTGCTCTTTTAAAATATTTAGAGCCTTATTCCTTTTACCCCGCGGCCATAGGCCGTCACATTGATGCAGGAATGATTGGATCGGTAGCCGCCACATATCCTACGGATTTAAATATCTTTGCCACGGATAAACCACGCCTGCGTAAAACATTAGATATTTTACATAACCGTTTTTTTTATCGGGGTGGTTTTTTCCAAGAGAATATTCACTCCGGTATTAATGCTTATTTAACTATACAAGTTGCACAGGGTTATTTGCGACTAGGCGAAAGAAAAAAAGCACTTAAAATTTTCTTTAATATCTTAAAAAAAGCTTCTCATGCTCATACATTCCCCGAAGCCATTCACCCGGTAACGGGCGGTGGCTGTATGGGGGATGGCTTTCATGGATGGGCTTTTGCAGAAATTACTCTTTTTATTCGAGATTTATTTGTTCGAGAATCCAATAACCAACTCTTATTTTTTACCGGCATTCGAAAAAGATGGTTCGAAGAAAATTTTACGTTTGAGAACTTACGCATTCAAAATTACCAATGCAATATCACAAGTAATAATGGCAGCTGGAAAATTCAACATGTAACGAAAAAGGAAACAAAATCTGCCATTGTTTTCTTGCCTGAAAATAAAAAAATTTATATAGGTGCAAAAGAGCTTCAGCCAATGGACCAGTGCATGCATGTAGTCAAAGGACGCATCCCTTATGAAGCTCCTTTACATACCGACTGGGTGATTCAATAAATATTATCTGCAGTAAGCAGCCATTGTCGGTGAAGGGCAAAAAGGCCTGCTAGGCGCAGCTTAAGCATCCCTCACCACTTTCTTTTGAAAGTAGTGAGGGAGAGGACTGTTTGAGCACGAGCAAGCCTTTTTGCCCTACTTTTTC
>RFJE01000025.1 GCA_003695005.1 Candidatus Hydrogenedentota bacterium
CAGCTCCGCTGAACAAGTCACTGCCCGCGCCAAAAAAAGCGAGCTAAAGCTCGCAGGGCGCAGTATTGCGATTGGACTTGGCAGCTTCGCTGAACAAGTCACTGCCCGCGCCAAAAAACTCAAATAAGGCGACGTAGCTCAGTTGGTTAGAGCAGCGGAATCATAATCCGCGTGTCCGGGGTTCGAGTCCCTGCGTCGCTATTTTCTACAAGTTACCAATTCAGCTTCTAAATGCAATTTCTTGACGAGAAGTCGGCAGAATATAAGTTGAGATATGAAAGCCCCGAAAATTAACATTTATTCCTGGGAAAAAGAAAATTCTACTTTAAAAAAAGTTCCATGGGACTCTTTGCAAAATGGACACTCTCAAATTGAATTTCATTCCGCTAAAAAGCTAGATTCCATTCGTAAGCAAAACGAGGATTATATTATTTTACTAGCAGAAGTTGACAAGGAAAAGGATCTTGATGCATTTTCGAACTTAACGAACATTGATATTAGTATACTATATGCAAGACCTGAAATTTTTTCAAAAGCACAGAAATTAAAAACAGGAAAATTATTTCATGCAGTGCATAGGTTTCCCGCTTACCCTGTGGAAGTTCTTAGCTTTTTGCAATTAGCCATTTTATTTTTATACTATCACTTTAGATGCGTTGAAGTTGAACGGGAAGAAATGGATTGGCTTCGGAAAATTGAAAATGTGTTTGAATTTTCTCGGGCAGAACTGCTCGAAAAGGATAAAGAAATTATGGCATTCCAAAATTTAGTGGAATATGAAAATAGATTGCTCGAAGAGCAAAAAAGAATTAATGAAGCCTTAATGGCATTGCAAGAATTTCGGGACAAAGAGCAAAAACAATGGGAAGCAGAAAAGCAAGCTAGAGAAAAGCTTGTGGAACTTCAATCAGGAGAAATTAAAGAGCAACAACAAATATTAAAAGCACAAGAAAATTTATTAGAGTTTAACCGACAAAAACAAATTGCATACCAAAAATTATTAGACAGGTTTGAAAAAGAGGGCACTTTATCCAAAGAAGACATTAAAAAACTATTCGAAGAGCATAAGCTTCTTTTAGAGGAACTTTCTAAAATGAGCTCTTTATAAATTCATGATAAAAGAAAAATGGAATGAGTTTTTAATTGCCGCGGGGCAGTTTTTAAATAAACGTCGATCGGAAAGCGCCATAAAAAAAATTATTTTAGTTTTATTTAGTGCAACGTTTGCTGTTTCTTCTTATTTAATCACATTTCCGTACTTAAAAGGCCCTATCGAAGTAAAACTAGGGGATAAATTAAAAGAAGATATACGAGTCTTACAAGACATTACGTATGAAATTCCCGAAAAAACAAAAGAACTGCGAAAACAAGCTTACGAAAAAGAACGTTTTGTTTTTTATCGGGATTTTAGTGTTTTAAAGCAGGTAATTTCAGATATCCAAACTGAGCTTCGAATTTTGTACATGAATTCCAATGGAAATGCTATGGAGCAAGCCAAAGAAAAATTGCCATGGCTGAAGCGAGCTCGTCGGGCTTATGCAGATAAAAACATAAAAGAATGTTTTTGGCCACGTAATAAAAAAAGGATCATGGAATGGGCTACCACCTATGCCAAACTCATTTTTGATAATTATGGTATAACAAAGGATGATTTAACGAAACTCAAAGGGCTAAAGAAAGCAGGGGCATTAGTTCGAACCATTAACACCGACAACTATCCCGATTTAGTATGGGATTACCAACAAATTATTCCGCAGCAAAGAATGTTTGAGTCGTATTATTACAACCGCCTTTCTCAATTAGGAGATTATGCTTTTCAAAACCAACTCACTTCTGGCGCGAGGAAATTAGTAGTTCATCGCTTATTGCAGCACTTTTACAGAAAGCCTTACTTGGCTTATAACGAAGCAGAAACAAAACGCATTAAGCAAGAAGCGGCCGACAATGTAACGCCGGTTACAGAAACTATGCATAAAGGATACATTATTGCTTTAAAAGGCGAAATAGTGGATCCGGTTAAATTAAAAAAAATTGAAATTCTAAACCGATACCAAAGCAAACTTAATTTTCAATTTGTCATTGGAATTTTACTGCTGCAAGGTGTATTAGTTTTAGCTGTTAGTTTTTATTTGTTTTACTTTGCAGGGGTGATTTTAAAAGACGTTTCCTCTAATGTACAACTGCATTCTATTGTATGGAGTATTATGATTTATGCTTTTGTTGTGGGACGTCTTCTACCGGAGAATCCTAGCAAACTTGCATTAGGCCTTTTAACCCCCGTTGCTTATGCTTCTGCTATGATGACACTTTTATTCTCGCCGCGTCTTGCTTTAATCGTTGGGATTTATATTTCTTTCTTTTTGTTCTTTTTAGATGGCAATTCAGGCGAAACTTTAATTTTATCTTTTGTTGGGATTATGACCGGTATCTATACAGGCAACCGCATGGAAAAAAGAACACAAATTTTTAAAGGTTCTTTCGTTACAGGACTACTATTAGCCATTTCGGCCATAGGTATTGATTTAATGCATGCTCATTTTAATGAAAGTACTTTCGATAAAATTGCGTATGCCTTTGGTAATGGGATTGTGTCCATGATTTTAATGATGGGAATTTTACCTGTGTATGAAGTTGTATTTAATTTAGCCACTCGTTTTCGTCTGCGGGAGCTCTCGGATTTTCACCATCCCCTTTTGCAAAGGCTTGCTTTAGAAGCCCCTTCTACATACACTCATTCTATGATGATGGCAAATTTATGTGAACGGGCGGCCGCCGCGATTGGCGCCGATGCATTGCTAGCGAAAGTTGGCTGCATGTATCACGATATTGGAAAAATGTTAAATCCAAGTTTTTATGCGGAAAACCGGCACTTGTTTCCAAAATCAGAACAGTTTCAAAAACTAGGACCTTTAAAATCAGCGCAGATTATTTTATCTCATGTCATTGATGGTATTCGGATGGCAAGAGAATTCCGCTTGCCGGAAAAAATTGTGGATTTTATTCCCGAACACCATGGCACAACCACCATGCGTTATTTTTATCACGAAGCGTTAAAGCAAGCAAAGGGAAAGAATAAAGTAGTTGCGAAAGAAGCATTCCAATATCCCGGGCCAAAACCACATTCTAAAGAAACGACCATTGCCATGATTGCAGATTCCGTAGAAGCGGCTACACGAAGTTTAGATAATCCAACCCCGGAAAATATAGAAGAGATTATTGATAAAGTAATCCAAATGAAATTAGAAGAAAATCAGCTTGATGAGAGTCCTTTAACTGTTGCCGACTTAAAAAAAGTAAAACAAGCCTTTGTAGATGTGCTTATAAACTCTCATCATTTAAGACCGAAATATCCTAGTCAGGAAGCCACACAAAAATTAGAAAATGCCGTTCAGAAACAAACGAAAAAGCTATCACAAAAGAATTCAGCTAAGCCTAGAAAAACAAGCACAAAGAAACAAACAACCAAGAAAAAAATAAGTTCTAAAAAAAGTAAGTAATTTTATGGAGATTTTATATTTAACGGATATTCATGACGACTTAAAAAATTTACGATACGTAATCCAAACCACAGATGCCGATGCATACATTATTTCTGGAGATTTAATTTATAAAGCTTTTTTTACAGAAGATAAACTGTATCACTTTTTAGAAGTTCAGGAAGACTTTTATGCTTACATTAAAAGAAACGCATTAGACCAAGCACCCTACGAACTAGCGATGGATATTCTAGAATCCCCACACCGATATCCCGGAAAAATTCGAAGCGAAGCCGCGGAATATAGAATGCTCTTTCAACAAGCTGCAGTCAATATGAAAGAAAAATATGCCACAATCCGAGATTTAATTCAGCGCTATACAAATCGTCCTGTGATGATGATTCCGGGAAATTATGACATGGACTTGCAATACACCGCACTGTATGATTTAGATATGCATAAGAACACAAAGGTGATTGATGGCATTCGGTTTTCCGGTTATGGTGGTGCACCTATTATTACCCCGGGTATTCCGGAAATGCTTTCTGTGGCTTATTACGAAGACATGCAGCATAGACCGAGCATTAGTGAGCCACGGGATTTTTTAATTCGGGAAAATCCGCATGTGGCTATTTTGCACAATCCTGCTTATGGCACGCTTGATAAACTACCCCGTTATGGTCATTGTGGATCACTAGGTGTGCGGGAGTATATTGACGAAAAATCCCCTGTCCTTGTTTTATCCGGCCATGTGCACGAGGATTATGGCTTATTAAGAATTGGAGAGACATTTTTTTTAAATCCTAGTAACTTTGGTGCCACAGAAAGCTTAACCGGCATAGAAGATGGGGGAACATATTGTAAGTTTGAACTCAAAAAGAAAAACGAAAAAGTTTATTTAAGTAAAGTAATATGGTATCGACTTGTTGGCAGAGATCATATTGCCATTGCCGAAGTTCATATTGATTTTAATTTACGCGCTTCGCAGGAAATTTTAAACGAGATTGAATTTGCTAAATTTGAGAGGTTCCTTCGTTGAAAAATCCATTCCCTAATAATCCTGTATTTCAAAAATTTTTAGGCTTAAAAGAAGCTTTTCGGCAGTTTGCGACAGTAGAAAGTAAAAAACGCACTCGGGAATTAGCCTATATTGCTCGCATTATTCGGCAATATGGAGATGACATTGCTTTTGATATTTTAGGTTCCGTAAACTTTGGCATTGCAGACGATAAGTCCGACGTGGACATGGTTATTTATATTGATTGCGGTCATGAAGAAGAGGCAACGTATGAAAATTGCTATAAGTTATGGTTTTACGAGCGGCTTATTTTAAACACACTTGTTTTTGAAGTTTCTGAATCATCCTTTCAAATTGAAGTGGTAGATGCTATTAATTTAAGAGCACTCGAAAAAGCGATTCTTGAAGAAGATTATGATAATGATATTATTGCACGCTTTGTATTTTATAGAACAATCTGCCGTGGTATTAAC
>RFJE01000256.1 GCA_003695005.1 Candidatus Hydrogenedentota bacterium
AAAAGGTTGTCGGAATGGATGTTTATGTATATAATACATTTTACTAAATTAAAACGGCCTCAGCTAGAAAAAGTAATAAAGGAAATTCAAGCGAAGGAGGTAAAAAAATGGAATTAACATTAGCAGAGCAGATAAAAGAAGAAGGCAAAATGGAAGGATTAAAAGAGGGTGAGTACAAAAAAGCTATTGAAACAGCTCGCCGTATGTAAAGAAGATAATTTTGACTTACAGACTATTTTGCGTATCACAGGCCTTAGTGACTCCGATTTAAAAGAAAATGGAATTCTTTAAATTTCAAAAAATGGTTAAATTTTGTTTTTCCCTAGTAAACGCGATAAAATCCTATCAAAATCATCGAGAGTAAAATAGTCGATTACAATTTTTCCGGCATTTTTTGAAGCATTATGCTTAATACTTACGCGAGTATTCAAAAGAGTCTCTAATTTTTTTTCCATTTCTTTAATATTGCTATCTTCCTTCTTTACTTTTTTTGTTTTACTATCTTTTACCTTCGATCCTGTATATTTTTTTGCTAAACTTTCTACCTGCCGAGCACTTAAGCCTTTACTTAAAATTTCGCGAACTAAACTAGCCTGTACTTTAGGATTTTTTATCCCAATAACAGGCCTTACCTGTCCTTCGCTTAAACGACCATCGGCAATAGCAGCTTGCGCCATCTCGGGTAGGGTAAGCAGTCTTAACCGATTGGCGATGGCCGAACGGCTTTTGCCAACTCGATCGGCAATTTCACTTTGGGTGAGTTTATATTCCGTAAGAAGTGTTTTATAGACCGTTGCTTCTTCAATGGCATCTAATTGTTCCCGCTGGATGTTTTCAATTAAAGAAATTTCTAACTTTGTTTTCTTGTCCACTTCCTTCACGAGACAAGGTACGGTTTTTAGCTTTAACTCGCGACATGCGCGCAATCTTCGTTCACCCGAAATTACCATATAGCCATTTTCAATAGGCTGTACTAAAATAGGCTGCAAAAGGCCATGCTCGCGAATCGTGGCTGCTAGCTCCTTAATAGAAACTGTATCAAACTTTTTTCTTGGATTATCCGGATTGACCCGAATTTTCTCAATAGGGATTTCTTGTACTCCTGCTGCTTCTTGCTCCGGCGTAACTTCTATTAAATTGCTTAACCCGCGACCAAGAGCCCTTTTCTTTGCTTTTGCCATTAATGTACTAGACTCCTTGCTAGCTTTTTATAAGCCGCTGCACCGGCCGAGAGAGGATCATATTTACCAATAGGTTCTCCATACGAAGGGGCTTCGGATAACTTTACATTGCGGGGAATTATAACATCAAACACTTGCTTGCCAAAATGCTCTTTTACATCTTGCACCACTTGGGCAGAAAGACGAGTTCGAGAATCATACATGGTAAGTACAATCCCTTCCATCTTTAAGTTAGGATTTTTACTCTTTTGTACAAGACGAATCACTTTTAAAAGTTGCGTTAACCCTTCTAAAGCAAAGTATTCGCATTGTAAAGGGATTAAAACACTTTCTGCAGCACAAAGAGCATTTAAGGTTAATAAACCTAAAGAAGGCGGGCAATCAATTAAAATAAAATCATATTGTTCTTTTATCGGGCGAATAAGGTTTAACAGCTTTTGATCTCGATTTGGATCATCCATGAGATCCACTTCTAAACCCGAAAGTTCAATATTCGAAGGAATGACATCTAAGTTTTCGACAGAAGTATGATAAATTGCTTTTTCAAGCGGAATTTCTTCAATAAGCGCTTCGTATAAACTTGTTTTTAAATCATAAATGTTAATCCCTAAACCAGACCCCGCATTCCCTTGCGGATCAATATCAATTATGAGAGTTTTTTGGCCAAGCTCTGCTAAATAAGAACCTGTATTAATGGCGGTTGTGGTTTTTCCAACACCACCTTTTTGGTTTGCTAATGCCATTACTTTTGCCATATTATCCAATCTCAAAAATTTGTTTTTCCTTTTTTATTTTTTTCCAGCTTCGGGGATATTGTTTTGATTGCTGCTTTAATTCGTAAATTTCTATGCCACGCACTTCCCCTTCGTTTTGTAAAGAATAGGATTCCCGCTTAAGCAAACGAAATCCTAAATCTTTTACTCGTGTTTTTGCAAATTGATTGTCTTTTTCCCAAGGCTTAGACCGCCAGTAAAGAACTTTCCCGTTTTGTTTTAACCAGTAAAGAGTAAGTTCAAGAGAAACCAATGGTTTTAAAAAAGCACGAAACAAAACCACATCCACAGGATGATTTATCGTCTCTTCGACGCGGCTATTTTGTAAGATAACATTCTGTAACGAGATCAAAGATTGTACTTCCTGCTGAAACTTTATCCTCTTTTGCATAGCTTCCACTGAATAAAATATTTTTTCGGGAAACAAAATCGCTAGAGGAACAACTGGCAAACCCGCGCCACTTCCTAAATCGGCAAACGTTTTGGACCTTAAAAAAATTTCTTGAATAGGTTCTAGCGTCAGGGGTAAAATGCTATCTGCAATATGACGCCAAAACAAAATATGGAAATCTGCTTCGCCAATAAAGCCATAGGTCAAAGCATCTTCTACTAACTTTTGCCAAAAAAGCTTTAAGCTTTTTTGGGAAGAAGCAGGCATGGGAAAGCCAGATAGTCTTTCTTTCAATAAAGGCCAATTTTTTTGCCAAGTTACCTCTACCACAAAAGATATTTTATGCTGCTTTTTCTTTTTCGTCAAGGAAAATATGGAAATGAAAAATCCCTTGTCAGTCTTTATCTCTTTTAGGAATTTGTTAATCATGAAATGGATACGAAACTCTAAAATATGGATCCTTACGTATTTATTATTGAGTGTGCTGGATGCCGCAGAACAAAAATTAGTAAAACGGACTGTCTTAATTTTAGATTTTGTAAACCAAAATAAAGCTGTTGCAGCAGAGTATTTATCGGTTTCGATTCCGGATGCCTTAATTGACCCCTTAAAAAAAACAAATTCCTTTATTTTGTTAAATCGTTCTTTAGGGGTAAAAACAGCAAAGCAAATGCAGCTACCGACACAAATTTATGATGAGAGTTTAGCTGCTCAACTTGGAGAAAAAGCGGGCGCCGATGTAGTAATTATGGGCAATTATGTAGTGGTCGGGAATAAAGTTTTAATGACAGCAAAAGCAGTGGATGTCCATGAGAAAAGAGTGCAGGTAAGCAAGAGTAAAAATGGGAAATTAGATTCATCTATTTTTGATGTCATTCATAAGCTAGCAAAAGAAATGGCTTCGGAAATGAAAGAAAAGCTTCCGCCAATTCCGCCGCGAGTCATTACCAAAGTGATAGTCAAAGAAAAGGGGAGCTTGTTTTCATCAAAAAACTTGTTTAGTCCACCGCGAATATATGGTTTTTTTGATTATAGCGTAACTTTGCCGGAAGAAAATAAATTTATTGGCGGAAGTGTAGGAGGCGAGGCAGCTGTATTATTTCGAATATGGTATTTGGTTCCTTATTTTGAATTTGGCTACCGCAGTGTAAGTGTAAAAACAAGAATCACAAAAATGGACGTATGGCATGGACTTGCAGGATTAGCATTTCCTATTTTTATTTCTCGTGTACCTGTTGTAAAAAATATGAATATAACGCCTTATCTGGCTAGTGGCTTTTTTACAGGTAAGATCATTACATACAAAGAAATACCTTATTTTGTAACCGGCTTTACAGCAGGAGTTTTATGGGAATTTCCAGTTTGGAGAGAATGGTATTTTGCATTATCCACCGGATCGGATTTTTTTTACGATTCCGACAGTTTGTTAATTTGGCCTACGTTTCAATTCGGGATAGGCTATTATTTTTAGGAGGCATTATGAAGCAGTTTGTATCTTTCCTTTTGATTTTCTCTTTAGGATGCAAGGGATTTCAAGGTGCTTTTTTAGATGGCGAAAAAGAGGCTTTATTTCAGCCTAATGCTAAAGTAAAGATTCCTTCGGACAATGGTAATGCTGTAGCAACCGTAATTGATATCAATGGTGATGGGGTTGCGGATGGGTTAGACTTTAATGGTGATGGCGTACCTGAAGTCCTTTATATTATTATTGTGATAAATGAAGTGGCAGGTCTCGACATAAATGGAGATAATGTGGCCGACTATTTTATTCGTGCTTTTTATGATGGCGTTGTAATTTCGGCAGATAAGGACGGGACGCAAGCTGTCACTCTTATTATGAGTGGTAATTTGCCAGCAGGTTTTGATACGAATGGAGATGGTACAGCCGATGATCCTCGTTTAAGCCATGTGTACCAAGATAAAACACCGCCATCATCGAATGCGGATAATGCCGGTGGAGCATTTTCTTCTGCTCAAACAGTAACCATAACTTGTTCTGATAATGTCGCTTGTTTAGGTATTTATTACACGGTTGATGGGTCGCCCGTTAATACGTCTAGTGGTAAGCTTGTTCTTGGACAGTCTGTCCAAATTACGATTTCTGCCTCTTCCGTTTTAAGATGGAAAGCACGAGATACCGCGGGCAATATGGAAAATACTGATCACAGATTAGATTTTATTATTCCAAAGCCGAATCCTGCCACAGGCACTCTCGATACTTCTTTTGCCACATCCGGTATATTTCGTTATGGGGGGGATGGTAATTTAAGGGAAGCACAAAGTGCAGCATGGGACTCGCAGGGGAGGCTATTGATTGTAGGTTATGAAAATATTTCCGATTATGCCATGATCCTATTAAGGTTGAATCAGGACGGTTCGCCTGATACAGCATTTGGAACATCCGGCATTGTCAAATATGATAGGGGATCCGGAGCTGATGAATATGGAAGATCTGTGACTACGGATTCTCAAAATAGAATTTTAGTAGCAGGGTATTGGTACAATGGTCTCAATGCTGATATTGCTATTTGGCGTTATTTAGAAAATGGCAGTCCCGATACAAGTTTTGATTCCGATGGACTTGTGGTAAATAATTCCGCTGCATTAGGGGGCGGCAACGATGATGCTTATGCCATTGCCATTGATAAAGATGGCAAGATACTCGTAGCGGGAAGTAGTGAAGACCCTAGTTTAAAAACAAAAGCCGTTGTTTTAAGGTTTAACG
The DNA here is from genome assembly GCA_003695005.1 of Candidatus Hydrogenedentota bacterium. Lineage (GTDB taxonomy): Bacteria > Spirochaetota > Leptospiria > Turneriellales > J094 > J094. The sequence continues at coordinate 5,071 of RFJE01000256.1, forward strand.
CAGATGGTACATTAGATACTTCCTTTGATAGCGATGGGATTGTGGTGGCAAGTTGTACGCACAATTGCGAAGCCTATTCGATGGCCTTGGATAATTCAGGGAATATTTTCATTTCAGGGTATGCGGATGATAATTCATCTGTAAAGGATATTGCGGTTTGGAAATTTAAGCCTGATGGTAGTGTAGATACTTCTTTTGGTACAAGTGGGAAGGTTATTATCGATGGTGGTGCTAGTAATCATGACGAAGGTTATACCGTCCAAGTCGATTCAGCTGGCTATATTTATGTAGCAGGGTATGCTGAAAACAATAGCGTAAATCGAGATTCCGTACTTATCAAACTAGATGCGAGTGGTAATTTGGTTAGCAGTTTTGCTTCGTCAGGGAAATATGGTCAAGATAATGTAGCCGGTGGAAGTGGCCACGACATTGCATACCATTTTATCTTGGATTATGATAACAATATTCTTATGACAGGATATAGCCAGGATGGCAGTAACAAATACGAAATGATTTTATGGCGTCTTACTTCTTCAGGAAGTTTGGATACAAGCTTTAATGCAAGTACAGGATATCTTCGTTACGACAATACAAATGGTGGATACGATTATTATGGCTATGCTGTTTTGCTTGGAAAAGACGGGAAAATTTATGTCGCAGGCAGTGCCGGTAACAATTCTAGTGGCACGGATTTAGCTGTATGGCGTTATCAATAAATCCGTCGGAAATAAGAAGTTATTTCTGGTTTTGGTAATTGTAACTCATGAAAAAAATCAATCCATTGTTTTTGAGATTGCATCACCCGATCTTTCTTTTTTTTGGAGACTACAAAAAAAAGACGTTTGCATTGGTGAATTTGATCTTTTGGCCATTCTAATGGCTCCATTTTGCTTTCAAACACAAAGCAAACATTGCGAATTCGTGCAAATCCCGATCGATAAAATCCTACATTTTTTTCCGGCGAGAGTGGTAAAAGATAAAAGTTCTTTTGGCAGTATGTAGAATCACAATAAATTTGTTTTATTTTCGTTTTTGGGAGTTTATAAATTTTTTCGGGGCTTTCTAAAAAAGAAGCTGGCTTTCCAACAAAATAAAGTTTTTGGTTAAGATAACAAGAAGCGCCATACGGATAGGCACGGCAAAAATCTTGCTTTTTTTGTATAAAATGAGTGGACATAACAAGAACAAAAAGGATGGGAATAGCAT
>RFJE01000257.1 GCA_003695005.1 Candidatus Hydrogenedentota bacterium
GAATTTATTCGCTTTTCCGATAGCGAAACTTCCAAAGCACCACAAAAGAGCATGTCGAAAGCTCGCTTATCGGTTCGGTGCTTTAGTGGCCAGAGTGTGTGGATTGCAGGCTTTCGCACTGTGACACGTGTGGAAGATGTGGTCGGCATTCCACTTTTAAAAGAAATTCCCTTTATTAATTTCCTTTTTGCAAGCACAGTTTCCATATATCGCCAGAAAGAAGTTGCCATTATCTTAACCCCGATTTTAGAACCGCCGGAAACGAGTCGAGTTCCAAATCGGTATCAGCAAATTCGCTACAATGCAGAATAAGAAGCTTATTCACTTGCAAAATTTTTCTGTAAAAACGAAGCAGGGTGATTTTATTTTGCACAAGCTAAATTTTTCCCTTTATGAAGGCGAAACCTTTGGCTTAATTGGAGAGTCCGGCAGTGGTAAATCCATGACTGCTCGTGCTATATGCTCTTTATTGCCCGAAAGTTTCTCTGTGGAAGGAAGAATCATCCGGCCAGATAATTTTGTTGCATCGATGATTTTTCAAGAGCCTTATGCTTCTTTAAATCCTTCGCTTAAAATAAAGACACAGTTAAAAGAATTGATAAAACGAAAATTATCTTTGTCCGGAAAAGAACTCAAACAGGAAGTTCGAAAATGGCTTTTTAAGGTTGGCTTAAATCCCGACGAAGTGGAGAATGCACATCCACACCAAATTTCCGGCGGGCAATGCCAACGTGTAATGATTGCTATGGCGCTTGTTAATATGCAAGGTAAAAAGTATCGTCTTTTAATTGCGGATGAAGCAACTGCTTCGCTTGACCGCGAGAGTGAAAAACATATCATTCACTTACTCATGAGTTTGCAGAAAAAAGAACAATTTACAATGTTATGGATTTCGCATGATTTGTATCGCGCAAGTGAAATTTGCTCTCGTATGGCGGTGATGGTAGATGGAAAAATTTTAGAAATTTTTACAAACTCTTCCGAAGCAAAACATGAATATACTAAAGCTTTATTTGCATGTTCGCCAGAAAATGCGAAAACCATTGAAAGTTTACAAACAATTTCTAAAGAACTTTATGAAAAAGCAAAACAAGATGCTTTAAGACAAGTGCCATGAGAAAAAAGGAAATTATAGAAACATTAGATTAAAACCGAGATATGATATATGATACAGAAAACACAATAACGTTTGAACCGAGTTTACCACCTTGGTTTTCAAGTAGTTTAGCAATACAGGATATTGAAACTTCCGCCATTGAGGAAATTATTGAAGAAGCATTTTTAAAGTTAAAACAAAATTTTCCAAAGTACCAGGCAAGAAAAGATCAAATTCAAATGAGCAAAAATATTTTGTTATCCTTATTAAACGAAGAAGTTTTTGTTCTGGAAGCTGGTACGGGAATTGGAAAATCTTTTGCGTACTTAATTGCCGCCATGGCGTATTCATACTTAAAAGGATCTCGAGTGTTTATTAGTACGGAAACAAAAAATTTACAATTGCAGCTTGTGGAAAAAGATTTGCCACTACTTACGAACATTTTAGCGCCGAATTTTCCATTTGAAGTAGCTTATGGATCTGCAAACTATCTTTGTAAAGTTCGCTACGAAGAAACATTATTTCATGGCAAACATCTCGACTTGATTGGCGAAACAGAACTGAAAAAATTTCGTCAGTGGGCACAACAAGTATTTGATGGAGAAGGATTTGGAACACAGTTTGAGTATCCCGGAAAAATATCAGCAGAATTCTGGAAAGGAGTGTTTCGAGATTCCGATCAATGTCCCGCGGCAAAATGCTATCACTATGAAAATTGCAATTACTATCGGGCAAAAGCAGCTTGGGAAAAAGCTCGTTTTGTTGTGGGCAATCACCATTTGCTACTGTATAACTTGCTAAACGATAAACGAATTTTACCACCGTATGATGCGCTTATTATGGACGAAGCACATGGCTTCCAAAAAACAGCTTTTCGCGTTTTTACTTTATCCTACTCGCGAGATTTTTTACCTGAATTTCAAAACAATGCACTGCGCCGTATAAAAGGCGAAGACCGTATCCCTGATGAAAAGTACACAGAAACAGAAGAGCTTTTCCAAAAAGCAAGTGATCATTGGCAAAGGTTTTTTTCGTTTTGGGAAGTCGAATTAAATTTAAATTTTGAAGACGATAAGCTTGTCTTAATTACAAAACCTACAGAGTATGATAGTGTTATTTTAGAAAGCACCTTAATGGAATTACACGAACATTTAGAACAAATGCAAGAAAATACAGAAGAAGGTCCTCTGTTTAATTTTTTACGAGGTGCTACGAAAAGTGCGGAAAAAGCTCTTCGGTTTGTTCGGGCATACCAAAAAATGAAGTTTGAATCTCATGTATATTGGGCAGAGAAAAAAAATGGGAACATTCATTTAAGTACTTGTAACTTAAAAATTAACGAGGAGCTAGCGGAAAATTTTGTAGAGCCAGGTGTATGGACAAGTGCCACATTAGGATTTTGGAATAAACAAAAAGCACCCCGATCGGTGCAGGAACTATCATCCGGAGGCTATTTTAATTATTTCATAAAAGAAGCCTTGCCTGTGCAAGAAATGGAAATTCGAAAAGAGATTTATTTTTCGCCATTTGATTATCCAAACCAAGCAGGACTATACATTCCAAAACATTTAGAGGCACCTGCTTTTGGGCAGGGTCTAGATTTACAACGAAAATATGAAAATAAGCTTTTTGAGGAAATTCGCTATTTAACAGATTTATCTCGTGGTGGAGCATTGGTGCTCTTTACTTCGTATTACTTGCTTGAGGCTTGTGAAAAGTACTTACTGGAATTTGATTTACCAGTATTATCGCAAAGTAAATTAGGAGCAAATAATGCTTTAAAAGAGTTTAAGCAAGATCCAAATTCGATTTTGTTAGGCACAACTTCTTTTTGGCAGGGAGTGGATATTCCAGGCGATAACTTACGGATGCTGATTATTACAAAACTCATGTTTACCCCGCCAAATGATCCTGTGTTTCAGGGAAGGTGCAAGCTAATTGAAAAGCAAGGTAAAAATTCATTTATGAGTTTATCTTTGCCAGAAGCATCTACGATGTTACGCCAAGCCTTTGGAAGACTTATTCGCAGCGAGCAAGATAAAGGGATTGTGGCCATTTTAGATAGTCGACTTCTTAAAAAAAATTACGGCCGTACTTTACTTTTAAACTTACCCCCGATTCCTCTTATGACGAGTCGGGAGAAGCTGCAAGAAATTATACAGGAAAGAAAATTTTTTACAAAGTATAGGAGTCCACAAAATGAATGAGAGCGAAACAAAAATTGCGCATGTCGCAGGCGGATTGATACTTCATTCCAAAACTGGGAAAGTGGCCATTGTAAACCAAAATGGTGATTCATGGTCTTTGCCAAAAGGACATATTGATGCAGGAGAAACAGCAGAACAAGCGGCTCGTCGGGAGATTAAGGAAGAAACAGGTATCCAGAAAGTTCAGCTCATCCAACCACTTGGAGAATATGAAAGATACCGCATTGCACTTGGTGGCGGTGACGATAAAAGCGAGCTTAAAAAAATTCAGTTTTTTTTATTCGAGACCGACCAAGATAAGTTACAGCCAGAAGATCCACATAATCCCGAAGCGAGATGGGTGGATCCAGAAGAAGTCGCTAGTTATCTTACTCATCCAAAAGATGCGGAATTTTATACAAAGGTAGCTCTTCCTGTAATAAAACGAGATTATCATTAAGTGGATTATTCTTTACACAGTCTTAACAAAAAGTTTATTTCCTTTTAACAGCAACCAAGTGGATTATGCACACACAAAAGAATCAATAAAGGAGACAATATGAAAAAGATAATTTCTTTTGTTGCTTTATTCCTTGCAGGCGCAATATACGCGCAAGATGCACAGCAAGGAGATCAAGCGAAACAAGAAAAGACAACCCAACAAAAAGTAGAAAAAAAATCAGAAGCTAAATTTAAGGGGCGTATTTACGCACATTACGAAGGCCAGTTAGAAAAAGTATCTTCGGGATCTAAAGTAAGTAAAGGGAAATTAACTAATGAATTTGAAATTTCTCGTGTTTACTTGCGCTTTACCCATAAGTTAAATGAGCATACAAAAATTCACGCTACTACCGATGTCGGTAGAGAAGATCTTGATAATGATGGGAAAAAAGATAAACTTGGTGTGTACTTAAAATATGCTTATGCCCGCTATGGCGCTATTTCTAAAGATCAGCAAAAGGGATCTTTTGCATGGTATGTACAAGGTGGAATTTTTGCAACACCGTGGATTGAAACTTCGGATAGCTTTCGAAAATATCGTTTCGTTGTAAAAACTTCCACAGACGATTACAAGTTAGACTCGTCTGCGGATTTAGGAGTGGGTACAAAGCTTTTTTTTGCGGATAGATTGCTGACATTGGAGACAAGCTTAACAAATGGAGAAGGCTATAAAAAACCAGAAACAAACAACTATAAGAAAGTTCGGGGAATGCTCGGAATTCATCCTTCTCTTGGTTTAAAGAAAAGTAGCTTGTTTTTCTTTGGAGCCTATAACCAAACCGAAGTTAAAACGTATGATACGGTGGCTGGACCGGCTGCTCAACTTGCTTTTGGACCGGTAAGGTTACAAGTATCCTTTTTCTTAACACAACAAAATTCAAATGGAACGAAAACAGAAGGAAATGTAGCTGCCGTCTTTTTGGCTTGGTCGCTTCAAGATTTAATCGGATCACCGTTTGAATTGTTTACATCCTATAGCCGATATGATGAAAGCAAAGCCAGTGGCGATGAAACTCAAAAAATCATTGGCGGGTTAACATATCGTCCAGTTCAGAAAGTTGCTCTTTCGTTAAACTATCAGCAAAAAGAAAATACTGCTGCTAAAAAAGACTCCGAAAAAGCAATTTTCTTTAACACCGAGTTTAATTTCTAAATCTTTTCCTCCTTTTAGGGAAGCTACGAAGCTTCCCTTTTTTAATTTTAGCTACTCTATAGAGGGTTGGCGGGACATGGATGTTCCCGCCAAGCCTCTATAGTGATAAACATTATATCTTACGAGATTATTTAGGAGGGGCCCCCTAAATATAGGGAATAATTTAGCATATCCGGAATTCAGTATGACTCAAAGTGGCTGCCGGAAAGAATGCATTACACACGCAAGATGATATGGGGATGAACTTCGAGAGCACGAGCTAGAGCAAACAGTGTGCTAAGACGCATATTCGCTTCTCCGGCTTCAATCCTTTGTAATGTGCGGACTGTAATAGCACCTCGGCAAATTTCTTCTACTTTTTCTTGTGTTAACCTTCTTTGCATACGTAAATCTTTAACGCGGTTTCCAACTAAAATTTGAAATTCATGAAAATGCATGGCGCTATATATGTCATATTCTTGACGAGATGACCACGTCATATATAACGCCGATATATATAGCGGTAATTAGGATTGTAACAGCAAAAATCAACCATTTTTTTCTTTTTGGTCATATTTTTAAAAAATTTTCAATAATGGAGAAAA
>RFJE01000258.1 GCA_003695005.1 Candidatus Hydrogenedentota bacterium
AGAGTAACACAACCGAAAGGTAAATTCTTTTAATTTCCGTACCTTTTTCGCCAATCATTCCTAAATCAATTGGCTGAATTCCAAAATCATTGGCTCTACTCTGTGCATCTTCGTCTTTATCAGGATCTAAAAATTGCAAGATAACATTCCCTCCAGAAGATGCTTCATATTCCGTTAAAAAGTCTCGTAGCATTTTTACTTGCGCAATATGTGACTCAGGCACATCTTCCGAAAAATACGCCTCGATTCGAACAGGCTCTGGCAGTTTTTTTAAGATCTTTTTCGTAGCGGAAGTTAAACGCAACCTTCCCGATCGAGATAAGTCAAAGCGAATGTAAAGCCCATACGAGACCCAGTTTAAAAGTAAAAATACAATTAAAATAAGCCATGTTGTTACTGATTTAGAATTTAAGGTTTTCATGCGACCTCCTTTTTTAAATCTTCTTGTTCGCCGCGCCATTTTTCAATGCTACGTGCATTTAAGTGTAAGAAAAATAAAATGAACGTAGCAAAATAAAGAAAATCTCTTGTGTCAAATAAGCCTCTCGATAGAGAATCAAAATGCCAACTTACACTTAAATAGGCTAATATCTTTTTAAATGGCCCGAAAAACTGTAATACGGGTTGGTATCCTAGCAAAAAGAAAAAAAGACACGCCAGCATCCCCACCAAAAAAGCTACAATTTGATCACCACTTTTCCACGAAATAAAAAGTCCCATAGCAATATAGGATGATCCTAATAACAAAGATCCAAAATAACCTCCTATAATCAGCATCCAGTCCGGATCGGATACATATTCTAACGTTAATGGTAAAACAAATGTGGCTGCAAGAGAAACCGCTAAGAAGGCAACCGCCGATAAGAATTTACCTAAAATAGCTTGTCCATCCGTAACAGGTAAGGTAAACAAGACTTCCATTGTACCAGATTTTTTTTCTTCCGCCCAAAGACGCATTGTAATGGCCGGAATAAAAAATATATAAGTGATCCGAATCCAATTAAAGAAGCCATCTAATGTAGCAATCCCAATGTTCCAAAAGTTATTTATGTAAAAGAACAAAAAATTGGTAACAATTACAAAAATCCCTAAAAATATATAACCAATCGGAGTGTTAAAGTAATTAGAAAATTCTCGCCAAAAAATAGCTTTTAATTCTGCATGCTTTTTCTCACTCATTTTTGACCTCCTGTGAGCATTTGGAATACATCTTCCAACGATTGCTTCTGTGGCGCAAGCTCTGTTAAAACCCAACCTTGTTCTACCGCTAATTGAAAGATTTTTTCCGGTAAGTCAGCCGGACCACTAATTTCAAAGCGAGAAAGTTCCTCATGCCCGGGCAATGTATTTACGTAATCAATCGTGACTTTTTCGCGTAAAACAGACGACGGATCAATTTTCCCTTTAATACTAACGGTAAGAGAAATTTGACCTTCTTTCTTTGTTTGTAACTCTTCTAAAGAAGCATCTGATACGATTTTTCCTTCGTGAATGATAATCGCTCTTTTGCATGTAGCTTCCACTTCTTTTAAAATATGAGTGCTTAAAATAATCGTTTTTTCTTTTCCGAGTTCTCGGATCAAGTTTTGGATTTCTGCAATTTGGTTTGGATCTAACCCAGCTGTTGGCTCATCTAAAATTAAAATATCAGGGTTGTGGATTAAAGCTGCCGCTAGTCCAACTCGTTGTTTGTAACCTTTCGATAGTTGAGAAATTGGCCTATAGTAATATTTTTCTAAACCCGCTGCAGTAACCCCGCGGTCGATACCTTCGGCTAATTCTTTTTCGTTTAAATCGCGAGCTTCTCCTACAAAGCGTAAAAAATCCGAAACAATCATATCCGGATATGATGATGAGCTTTCCGGAAGATACCCGATTTTCTTTTGAGCTTCTAATTTTTGTTCCGGAAGAGAATAACCGGCAACATGGATACTTCCTGCTGTTGGATTGTAAAAACCTGTAAGCATTCGCATTGTGGTTGTTTTTCCCGCCCCATTGGGGCCAAGTAGACCAACTACCTCTCCTTTTTCAATGCGAAAACTAATCCCACGTACTGCTTCAAAATCACCAAAAGATTTGCGTAAATTTTCAACTTCGATCATGTTGCCTCCTTAAAAAAAGAAATTAGATCATTTTACTTAAATTCCACGCTTGTGCATAGCTTTATGGCGTCAAGCAAAGTGAGAGTAAGCCCGTAGTGGGGGTAGCGGGTTCAAATTTTCCTTGTCATCTTGATTAAAATTGTTTTTCTGTAACATGGATTTATCTCACCCCCATAATAATTTCGTTATGCAAAATATGAGCAATATAATGCTCGCGAAAGAAGTGTTCGCCTCCCTATTGCCACGGGATTTATCACAAATCATAGATTGGCATACGTTAAAGCTAGAAAAAGATAGTTTTATTACAAAAGAGCTTAAAGAACTGTATACCGATTTATTATTTTCCTGTAAGAAAAAAAATGGTGAAGATATTCAGCTTTATTTTTTATTTGAGCATAAAGCCAATCC
>RFJE01000259.1 GCA_003695005.1 Candidatus Hydrogenedentota bacterium
CCTATAAATAGTGTTTACTATATAATACCAAAATGGGGGTGTTTATTTCACTTTTTAGGATATTACTTTGAATAAAATTTCAAAATTACGAAAAAATTGGCGGAATCCGACATAATACAGGAAATTTTTTTGATAGGGATAAGTTGAGCGCCTGCATCTCTATGCACATGCCAAATGACGATGGCACCTCTAATGCGCCAAACAATCCGAGTGCTAAGTACGACCTGTTTGGATACGTCAGGATGCTAGACCACTCAATAGAGATGATTTATGACTTACCATAGAGGAGCTTGAGCGAAACCAGCTCCTCTATGGCATTTTCTCTACTGAGAGATGGTAAAGTTTTTGGTTCTGGTCTCCCCTGGCATAATACGAGGTGTACCAACTGGTGCAGACTCTACTATGAGTGCGACATAGCTCGTAGTATTATTAACGTAGTAGTCTGAATACTTCCACTCATAAAGGTAAAAGTCCAGTAGCCCTGTATAGGTAAGGCTAGGATCTGTTTGAGAAGTGTACAATGCACCAGTAATTGTTCCAGTAAGGCCTCCCGTAGGTACTGGTAAGGTAAAGCCGTACGCTGATCGGGTAGCATCATAGGTAGACCAGTTAAAAGATAAGTAGTTTGTCTTATCACACGGTTGTCTCTGTATAGTAAAGCGGAAGTCACTACCAATGGCTAGGTCTATGTCAAAGCTAAGGGCAGATAGGGGGACTTTTGTCTTGTCCTCATTCCGGCAATAAACAACCAAGGTGTAGTACTTCGTAACCTCTTGTGGTTGGCTTGTGCCACTTCCTGTATTACATGTCGTGGTTACAGGATTGCTGTTTGTAGTACTGGTACTCTGATCTGTGTCTCCACTTGTAGCCGGTGCATTGGAGCATCCTATAAGCAGCCCAAGTAAAAGTAGAGATGCTGATAATGTTTTTGCTGTTGTTTTCATGTTTTGTTTCCTCCTTATTAAAAGTATATTCTTCTATTTAAGAATGTTTTTTTCATAGAAATTATTGATAATTTTTTGAAAATTTACAAAAAAATGCGCAATTTTGCTCTTCTCTAAAGTTTACGGCTTGTTTTCCTGCAATAGGATTGCAAAACTCTTGTCTGAAAGTCAAGGTTTTTCTTTTTATCCATAGCAAAAGTCTAAAAGAGAGGATTGAGGGACATGGATGCTCCCGCGAAGACCCAAGAAAGATTTTTGCAACATTATACTGAAGTTTAAGGAGATAATATGGTACGAAGAATGAAACGATCCATTCCATGGACAGAAGAGCATGAGCAATATCGAGAAATGGCACGAAGTTTTTTTGAAAACGAAGTGGCACCTCACATGGAAGAATGGGAAGAAGCAGGACAAGTCTCTCGAGAAGTTTGGGAAAAAGCAGGATCCCTTGGACTGATATGTCCTAATTTTCCAGAAGAATATGGTGGTGCTGGAGTTGATTTTTTATACAATACCATTGTTATTGAAGAAAGCTCGCGTGTGCAAAATACAGGCTTTTTCCTATCTCTGCATGCGGATGTTGTGGCGCCCTATATTTTAGAAATTGGAAACGAAGAGCAAAAGAAAAGATGGCTACCAGATATTATTGCAGGCAAAAAGATATTAGCCATAGGAATGACAGAGCCAAACACTGGATCCGATTTAGCAGCTATCCAAACGAAAGCAGAAGATAAGGGTGATTATTACTTATTGAACGGGACCAAAACTTTTATATCGAATGGTTATTTAGCCGATTTAGTGGTGGTAGCAGCTCGCACTGGCGAAGGAATGGGTGGTATCACTCTTATGGTGGTGGAAGATGGTATGGAAGGTTTTGAGCGCGGACGCAAACTTAAGAAAATTGGCTTAAAAGCGCAAGATACAGCCGAACTTCATTTTACCGATGTAAAAGTGCCAAAAGAAAATGTGCTGGGCAAGCCAAATGCAGGCTTTCGTTATATGATGAAACTTCTTCAGCAAGAAAGACTTGCTTTAGCCATTTCCAACCAAACAGCAGCAGAAACCGTTTTAGATATGACCGTCGAATATGTAAAAGAGAGAAAAGCATTTGGGAAACGAATTGGCGATTTCCAAAACACACGCTTTAAGCTTGTGGATGTCTATGTAGAGCAAGAAATGTCTCGTGCTTTTTTAGACAGGGTGATTATGGCTCATGTTAATGGTGAGAAAAAAATGGTAGAAGCTAGCATGTGTAAATTAAATAATTCCGAAATGCTTTTGCGCCATGTAAATATTTGCTTACAATTTTTTGGTGGATATGGTTTTATGCTAGAATACCCGATTGCAAAGGCATATTTAGATGCACGGGTACAAACAATTTATGCAGGAACTTCAGAAATCATGAAAGAAATTATTGCAAAAAATTTAGGTTTGTAAGCCTTTGTACTTGACTGTTTTAAGCCTATTTGCATTTTGTTACGCAAATTTAACGAAGAGGTGGTAGTATGTACAAAACAATGGTAGATGTTTTTGAAAATTCTTTTCGCCTATATGCAGATAGAATTGCTTTTCGCTGGCGCAATAAAGATGGCCAGTTCGAAGAAATGACATATCGCGAAGCGGAAGAAATTTCGCATGCATTAGGAGTTGGCTTAATTAACCTTGGTGTTAAGGCGAAATCGCATGTTGGTTTAATTGCTGATGTTTCTCATTTATGGACGCTTACGGATATTGCTATTCAGCTGATTGGTGCTGTGGATGTTCCGAGGGGTACGGACTCAACAGCAGATGAGCTCGCTTATATTTTAAATCACTCGGGTAGTGATGTTGTATTTGTCCATCATGCGGGAGAAATTGAGAAGATAGAAAAAGGTTTAAAGAAAATTAAGAAAAAAGGCAAAATTAAAATTAAGAAGTTCATTGTAATGGATGATGAAGTTCCTAAAAAATATGCTCGAAAAGCCATTGCGTGGTCGAGCTTAATTGACAAAGGTCGTCAAATTATAGAAAAAAATGGTAAAGAAGCCAAGGAAGCTCAAAAAAGACGTACCAAAGTAAAGCCAGAAGATTTAAGTACCATCATTTATACTTCGGGTACTACCGGAGAACCAAAAGGTGTAATGACCATGCATTCTAATTTTGCGTCGCAAATTAGCATTGTCCCTAAAATCGTTCAGTTTGAGCCTGATGAATCTGGTTTAACCCTTCTACCACCTTGGCATGTTTTTGGTCGGATTACAGAATACTTATTTTTATCTGTAGGAGCTAGTATTACTTATACGGACATTAAACACATTGGTGAGGACTTAAAAAATATTAAGCCTACGTATGTGCCAGCAGTGCCTAGGATTTGGGAAGGTGTCTATAATAAAATCATGCAAGGTGTGCGCAAAAGTGGCAAAGAAAATATTTTTAACTTTTTCCAGAAAATCTCTTTGGCCTATTTAGCCCATAAAAACCGTATCGAAAATAAAGAAAACTTGTATAAAAAGCGACCTATTTTTATTGACATTCCTTTAAAATTTGTAAGCTTTATTATGATGCTCTTGCTTCTTCCTTTAAAGAAGTTAGGAGATGTTCTTGTTTTTAAGAAAGTGTTAGCGGCTACTGGCGGAAGAATGAAAGCTTCGATTTCTGGTGGTGGCGCATTACCAGAATATGTGGATAAATTTTTTGCTTCCATTGGAATTAAAATTTTAGAAGGCTATGGAATGACAGAAACTTCCCCAGTAATATCTGTAAGGAGACCAGAAAGAGTGGTTCTTGGAACCGTTGGTCCCCCTATCCCACAAACAGAAATTCGCTTAATTGATTTAGATGGAAATGATGTAACCAACATTGTGGGAGCTAAAGGGACCCTTCATGTACGCGGCCCGCAAGTTATGAAAGGCTATTACAAGAATCCTAAAAAAACTCGAGAGGTATTATCACCCGATGGTTGGATGAACACAGGAGATTTAGTCCGCATTAATATCTATGGCGAAATAAGTATTGTAGGCCGATCAAAGGACACCATTGTTTTAATTGGTGGGGAAAATGTGGAGCCTACCCCCATTGAAGAAAAGCTTAAAGAATCACCTTATATTGACCATGTAATGTGTGTAGGTCAAGACCAAAAGACCATTGGAGCTTTAATTGTACCGAATGAAGAAATGCTTGCGGAATTTGTTAAAAAACACAATATTGCCGGTGAATCCTTAAAAGATTGGATTCAGGATAAGCAAGTGCAAGCTCTTTACAAATCGGAAATTAGCAGGCTCATTAATTTAGAAAATGGCTTTAAATCGTTTGAGCGTGTTACAGATTTTAGGTTACTTACCAAGCCATTTGAAAAAGGTGATGAATTAAATAACACTTTAAAAGTAAAACGCCATGTAGTTACAGAAAAATATAAAGACTTAATTGAGGATATGTATAAGTAAGGTTAGGCGCTACGATAGCGCCTACCTTTCTTAAAAAGAGTTACTGTGGTTACTGTCATTATTGATCGGGTCGGTAATACGAATGTATTTAATTTAGTTGCAGGCAATCGAGTTGAAAATCCCGCTGTTCCTACGGGAGAAAGTCTGCAATCTATTACCGATGAAGATTTAATTGCGGAATTTCAAGAAGAATTAAACCGCATTGCAAGTATTTCTCGTTCATTATCGAGTTTACCCGAAAAGGACAGCGAGCGTCAGGCAATTTTGTTTCAGCATTTAAATTTAAATACACAATTGCAACAAATTGGGGAAGCTTTTTTTCGACAATTTTTTCCGGAAACCTTGCAAAAATTTTTTATTGAAAATAGTAGTCTTTGGCTACACTTTCATGTTACCCCTTCTTTAGCTTCGATTCCTTTTGAAATTTTGCATGATGGAAAGTCATTTCTATGGGAAAAGTATTATTTAGGAAAAAGTGTAAAAGGGGGACATGCTACACCGGATTTTGTTGAACCAAAAGAACATTTAAATATGTTAATTGTGGTAGATCCCACAGAAGATTTAGAATGGGCACGTAAAGAAGGAGAAATGATTTTTGAGCATTTAAGCTCACAGTTTCCGGATAAAAGCTTACACATTGAATTGCTTGGAGGAAAAAGTCTAAATAAACTGAATTTATTAAATGCCCTACAGGGCAAGGATATTATTCACTATTCAGGGCATTTGCATTATACCGGATCCCCTGATGAAAACGGTTGGAAGTTATATGGGGGAAAAATTCTCCATGCAAGAGAAATTAAAAAATCAGGGGCAGATCCTATGCTTATTTTATCGAATTCATGCATTAGTGGTCGAAGTGCAGAAGCCGATTTAGCAGAAGAAGGGACATGGTACACAAAATTTGCTGGTAGTTTTATTAAATCCTCTAAAACAGCCTATATTGGAACGAACTGGCATGTACCGGACAATGAACCAACGATTTTATTTACCATTAAGCTATACGAATACATTCTGCAAGGAAAAACATTAGGCGAAGCTTTATACTATGCTCGTAAATACGCGCGTGAAAATTTTGCTCTCAATGATTTAACATGGGCTAGCTATATGCTAATGGGAAATCCTAATGCTAGGCTGTTTGAAAAAGATACCAAAGTACCGGATATTTATCGGGATATATTATCGGATGAAGCAATTGAAAAATATTTTCCTTTTCCCATTGCGGAAGTGTTCTCTAAACTTCGTCAGTTGGAAAGGAGTAAAGCAGATCCCGAAGATATCCTTAGGGTTTTATTTCAGGTCTTCGATGAGCTAGTTTTTTTTATTGGTGCTTTAGTTCGCTCTAATGCCATTTACTTAAAAATCGATAAAAAGTTCCATTTTCCTTATCCCGATACTAAAAAAATATTACGAGAGATTTATCAGATTTTATCTATGTTTTCTTTATTAAAAACAAGGCCAGTGATACCAAATTTAATAGAAGTCCTGTACAGGCAAAAAGATAATTTTGAAAAAATTGAGAACTGGAAGTTAAAATCAAGAAAGCAAAAAAGTGAAATTCA
>RFJE01000260.1 GCA_003695005.1 Candidatus Hydrogenedentota bacterium
CAAAGTGGGCATGTATATGGGGTGGACATTACTCAAGAAATGATTGAAAAAGCAAAAGAAAATGTAAAACAAAAAAATGTTACTTTTTTACACACATCTTTTAACTCCATTCCCCTTCCAGAAAATAGTATAGATTGTGTGCTTTCGAATTGTGCTGTGAATCACAGTGTGGATAAGTTATCTGTTTTAAAAGAAGTAAAGCGTATTTTAAAGTCCGGAGGACGCTTTATTTTATCGGACATTTTTGCCGTTAAAAAAATTCCGCCTGAAATTTCTATGGATAAAGAAGCCATTGCTGCTTGTTATGGTGGAGCAGTCCTATTAAGCGAAATGGCACAGATGGCAGAGGAAGCCGGTTTTTTTGTATTTGATATTCGCGAAAAAGGAGATCCGTATTTAAAAGAAAATGTGGAGCTCTTTTCTGCTACCATCAAAATCATGTAAAAGGAGATTCTATGAAAAAGTTAAGCCAAGCTAAATTACAAAATCAGGAAAAAAATCAAATCCGTGTGGAAAAAGTAGAAGTAAAAAAGACACGATATGTAGCACAATGTTGTGCCAAGCAATCTAAAATTATTTCAGGCTGCCATGACTAATTATTACGTATCGAAATATACCTTCCTAACGCCAAAAGCCGGCACAGAGGAGTTTTTAATTATAAACTACCTTGCCGGCTCGGCTGACTTACTTACCAAAGAAGAAGCCGAAGAATTAAAGCTGCGCTTGGAAACCGGAAATTTTGAAAATTATCCGGATACTCGATATTTATTAGAACAAGGCTACATTTTTCATTCAGCCGAAGAAGAAAGCAGGTTGCTAAAACAGAAATACAAAGAGTTTCAAGAAGAGTATGAAAAAACTCCAACGCAACTTATTTTTTCTACAACGTATGTTTGTAATTTTGGATGCTTTTACTGTTTTCAAGAAGAGTATCACCAAAAGCCAAAGATGCTAACGCAAGAAATTACCGATGCTTTTTTTCGTTATATTAACAAAAAATTTCAGCATGAATCTCCCCGACCGTATATTACTCTTTTTGGCGGGGAAACGCTTCTTATTGGAAAAAGTTTTCGTAAAAATATTGAGTATTTTTTAAAACAAGCAAGAGACTTTCAATATGAGGTTGCCATCATTACCAATGGCTATTACTTATTAGAATACTTACCTTTTTTCCAAAAAGAAAAAATCCCAATTAAAGAAATTCAGGTTTCGCTTGATGGCGATAAGGAAGCACACGATAAGCGAAGAGTAACAAAAAGTGGTAAAGCTACGTTCATTAAAATTGCTCGAGGGATAGACGCGGCATTAAAAGCAGGGTATCGGATTAACTTGCGTCCTATTGTGGATAAAGACAACATTGAATCTTTACCACGGCTGGCTGAATTTTGCAATACCATGGGTTGGCTAGATTATCCCGTAACTCAATTTGAAACTACAATAGGCCGGAATTATGAACTTCACACTTGTCAGCCAAGAAGTCGACTTTTTACCCGCAGTGGAATATGGGAAGCATATTTAGCCTTATCGAAGCAGTATCCCCTTTTAAGAAAATTTCATCGTCCGAATTTTCATGGGATGAAAGTTTTACATGATAGTGGCCAACTACCTATGCCAATCTTTGATGGATGTCCAGCAGGCAAAAAAGAATGGGCTTTTGATATCAATGGGTATATTTATGGTTGTACAGCTTCCGTAGGTGTGGAAAAGTTTAAGCTCGGAAGTTTTTTAGAGGGTAAAACTAACGGGGATGAATTTACCGACAAAGAACAACTAGAAATTTGGAAACAGCGCAATGTGCTCAATATGCCGGAATGTAAAAACTGCGCAGTTTCGTTAGCATGTGGGGGTGGCTGTGGAGTACTTTCGTATAACCAAAAAGGACATATTCATGCTAGCAATTGCCGACCGGTAGCAGATCTAGTTTCCTATGGTGCAGACTTTTATTCCATTGGCGAAGAGAATGCCACAGAACCCGTACTTTGTTGTTAAGAAGATTCAACTTTTTCTTTTTGTTTTATCGGGATAATCCGATAGGCCATGTACGTGTTTAAACTCGCTTCGCGACTATAGCGAACTAAATCATAGCCTACGCGTTGCGATCGAAAGTAATAGCTTGTCCGTAAACGATGGCGAATATCTTCTTCAATATCTGCGCGGGCTTCGTCTAAATAGCGGTAAAAGGATGGCACTAAAATTTCATTGCGAGAAGTAAACTTACCATTTTTCTCGATGCTTACAATCAATTTAATTCGGTATCCGCAATAAACTTCGTCTGCCATGTACTATTATTATCGAGATTTGGATTTTTATACTTAAGGAATCTCGAAAATTTTACGATAATAACACGCGAATGAGTAAATAGGTTACATCGTCGTCATAAGGTGGTGTTCCTCCATAACTTTCTACAAACCGATTTAAAGTTTCTAAAATTTCGGGAAGAGGTAGATTTGCATTTTTAAGCAAAAGTTGAGCTACAGCTTCTTTGCCAAGCATTTCATTTTTCCTTTTATGACGTAGCTCGGTTAAGCCATCTGTGTAAAAGAACAATAAATCTCCATGTTTTAATTCCATTTTTTTATTTTCATACTCTGTTGCTTCGCTTGCTCCTAACATAAAACCAAGAGTATCCAGCTCTATTAAGTTACCATCTCGAATCAGCATTGGCAATGTATGGGATGCATTGCCATAATAAATTTCGCGCTCGTTTAAATCCATGCGAGCATAAAAAAATGTAGTAAACATTTCCGAGTTTAAATCACGAATGGCTACTTTATTCATGCTTTCTAATATTTTTGATGGATCCTCGTATGGATTTCGCTGTAACTCATGTAACAAAGCATCGCGCATTAAAACCATAGCTAATGCAGAAGGCACACCATGGCCAGAAACATCACCAATGGCAACAACAAGTCCACCATCAACGGGGTAAAGAGAGTAAAAGTCACCGCCAACCGAAGTGGCCACTATCATCTTTACTTGCACTTCAAAATGAGAAGTTTTTGGAAGTTGGGGTAACAGTTTCTCTTGTACACGACGAGCAAAATCAAGCTCCTTTTGGATGAGCTCTTGCTGCTCCTGTAAAATTTTATGCTTCTCTTGCAAAGCTTCCATGGCTTTTCGCAAGTCGTCATTGACAAGTTCAATTTGGTTTTCCAGCTTTCGTAAAATTTCTTTAAGCTGCTTAACCATGGATAAATAATTTTTCTGCAAGAAGCCAATTTCATCTTTCGTTAATGGCATCTTTTCAAGTAGCACAATCGCATCATCAACTTGTTCTTTCGAAGTAAAAATAG
>RFJE01000261.1 GCA_003695005.1 Candidatus Hydrogenedentota bacterium
AAAATTCAGCTTAATATAAACGAAGAGACTAATTTTGAAACGCTGCTAACTCACTTTCTCAATCTCGGCTATGAAAGGAAAGAGTTTGTTCAGGAGAAGGGAGAATTTTCTGTCAAAGGTTCCCTTATCGATATTTTCCCCGTGCAAGAAGAGTACCCTGTGCGGATAGATTTTTTTGGTGATACGGTAGAGAGCATCCGCTTGTTTGATGTCGTTACACAACGTTCTCTTACACAGCTTACACATTGTGAAATTTTACCCCGCTTTGAAATTTTACTCAACGATCAACAAAAAAAGAACATTCGAGAAATTTTAGAAAGAGAATTTGAAGGGAAAGAATTTCCCCCGTTTTTAACAGAAGGTAGAAACGGTATTTATGAGGTTTTTCCATTAGCTCTGCCTACTTGCGAGTTTACAGAATTGCTAGCAGGAGATGCCCTTTTTTATGCAGTAGAGCCAGAAAAAATTCGAAGGCGCATTGACAGCTTGCAGTACGAGCGTACGCTGATACGAGAAAGAACAAAAAAGCATGTTTGTTTGCAGGATAGTCTTTTATATGTAAGTTCGAGTCATTTACTTTCTGTTTTAGAACAAGCCTATCCCCTAACGGCACTGATTGTGCAGAAAGATCAAGCTTCTCTTGGCATTTCGGAAAATCAAAAATATAAAAATCGGTTTTCTCAATTTGTAGAAGATGCAGCTGAAATTGCTGCAGGGGGGAATCTTTTTTTAAGTGTAACTCATGTAGCACAGCAAGAAAGAATTGAGCATATTTTATCCGCCTATGAGAATAAGCCAGAAAGCATCCATTGGATACTGTCACCCATAGCAGAAGGTTTTCGGTGGGAAAACGGTGCTTTGTTTACAGAAAAAGAAATTTTTGGAAAACGAGCAAAATTAAAACACATATCCAAGAAAGCAACGCAGGTTATTCGTAGTTTTACAGACTTAACCGAAGGAGACTATGTTGTTCATATTCATTATGGAATAGGCCGCTTTGTAAGATTAAAGCGAGTAAAAGCAGCAGGCATGGAGAGGGATTTTTTAGAGCTCGAGTATGCCAATCAGGATAAGCTTTATGTACCATTAGACCAAGTGAATTTAGTGCACAAATATACCGGTGGCAGCGAAAATCCAAAGTTAGATTATCTTGGAAAAAAATCATCTTGGGAGAAAACCAAAAAGAGAGTACAAGAATCTGCCCATAAACTTGCAGAAGAGCTCATCAAGCTTTATGCCAAGCGAGAAAGAATGCGAGGCTTTGCGTTTCCGCCGGATACAAAATTTCAAGAAGAGTTCGAAGCTTCGTTCCCTTACGAAGAAACCGAAGACCAGCTCATAGCTATTAACGAAGTAAAAAAAGATATGGAATCTATCCGACCGATGGATAGATTGATATGTGGGGATGTCGGTTTTGGTAAAACTGAAGTCGCTTTGCGCGCTGCCTTTAAGGCTGTAATGGCAGGCAAACAAGTTGCTTTGCTTTGTCCCACAACAGTATTAGCGTATCAACACTTTCAAGTCTTTCGGGAAAGAATGTCCCCATACCCTATCAGCGTGGATTTTTTATCTCGTTTTAAGACGCAGGCGGAGCAGAAAGAAACCATTGAAAAACTAGCAAAAGGAGAAGTTGATATTATTATTGGAACGCATGCGCTTTTATCGGATAGAATTCAGTTTAAGTCTCTTGGTCTTTTAATTGTTGACGAAGAACAACGTTTTGGAGTACGTCATAAAGAAGCAATTAAGAAGTTACGCGAAAATATAGATTGCTTAACCTTAACGGCGACCCCAATCCCGCGAACCTTGCAGCTTTCTTTAAGTGGCTTGCGAGATTTAAGTTTAATGGAAACACCACCACAAGGCAGAATGAAAATTGAAACTCATATTTTAGAGGAGAACGAAGAAATTATCCAGTATGCAATTCAACAGGAATTAAAACGTGGTGGTCAGGTTTATATTTTGCATAATAAAGTAAAGACCATTGATGCGCAAGCTGCTCGAATTCGCAATTTAGTGCCACAAGCAAAACTCGGGGTATTACATGGTCAGATGAGCGAGCATGAAATTGAAGATATTATGCTTCGCTTTTACGAGAATGAATTTGATGTATTAGTTACCACCACCATTATTGAATCCGGCATTGATATTCCCAATGTAAATACTCTTTTAGTTTTAAATGCTCATGAGCTTGGTTTAGCACAAATGTACCAATTAAAAGGACGAGTTGGTCGCAGTGATAAGCAAGCTTATGCATACTTTTTTTATCCATCCCGCACTGTGCTTTCGGAAACAGCCAATAAAAGGCTTACAACTTTGCAAGAGTTTGATAGGCTTGGTTCGGGTTTTCAAATTGCAATGCGGGATTTAGAAATTCGCGGGGCAGGGAATATTCTAGGGAAAGAGCAAAGTGGCGATATTATGGAAGTTGGGTTAGAGCTTTATGTCCAGCTTTTGCAGGAAAAAATGCAGGAATTAAAAAATGAGCCTGTAGAGCATGTAGATCCTATCATCCATATTGCGTATGATTTCTTTTTTCCAGATGAGTATATACCAGATACCAGACAAAAAATGGAATTTTACAAAAAGTTAGCAGCAGCTTCTACTATAGAAGAAGTGGATCAAGTAGAAGAAAATATGACAGACCGCTTTTCTAAACCACCCGAAACAGTAGCAGTCATGGTTGAAGTACAGAAAGTTCGAGTACTTGCCAAAGAGCTGAAGCTAGAAAAAATTGAGCAAAAAAAAGCGGAGTTTCGTATAGAAGCAGGGCCTTATACGCATGCAGATTTAAAAAAGCTACAGAAATGGATTCAGCAGGATAAGCGATTTCGCATCGAAGCACAGGATGCCAAAGCAGTGTATTTTAAACCCTTTTCCAATCAGTCTTTGCTTGCGCAGTTACGAGAGCTTGTAGGAATCTTAAAAAGCTTAAGAAACTAGGCATAAAAAACCCGACTTCGAGAAGTCGGGTAATGGTTTTTAGGAGGTGTATATAAAACTTTAGCGAGGCTTAGCGGGAACATCCATGTCCCGCCAACCCTCTAGCGTCCGCGCATAGACGAGATTAAGCAGAAGCTGCTGTTTTAAAATCTTCTACCACGGGACGTTTTTTTAAGTCACAAATTTCAATGCGATCCACACTAATGGTAAAGCGGGATCGGTTGGTACCATCGGCAGCTTTCCATCGGCGTTGCAAGAGTTCACCTTTCACAATCACTTGTAACCCTTTGCTCAACAAAGTAGCATAAGAAGCAGCGGCTTTTCCCCAGAGTTCACAGTCAATAAAATTGGAGTGTGAGCCTTCTGCATCGGTTGTGCGGCGTGTATTATATGCAAGCCGAAATGTTAGCACTTGCTTCTCTTCGCTTACTTGTTTTAGCTCGGGGTCCGCTGTTAAGCGTCCCACAAATTGGTGAATGTTCATGGTGCTTGTAAACATCTTTACCTCTTTTCACGTTTTTCTGAAAGGAAAACCTTTCATCCTATAATACCAAAAGGGGGGTGTTTTTTTCAAAAAAAAAGACATTAGTTTAAATAAAATTAAAAATTGAGACAAAACTTAAGAAAAAATGAG
>RFJE01000262.1 GCA_003695005.1 Candidatus Hydrogenedentota bacterium
AAATAAACATGAAATAAAGTAAAATTTGGTTACTTACAATTTTTTGGCGAATGGCTGCATTGCTATTAAACAAGCTGTTGTTGTAGCGAGTAAACCGAAGGTAAAAACGATATAATTTTCTATATAATTTTTTCATGAAAAATGTTAGCAACTACTTTTTTGTTTTGTTTGGCTCATAACGAGAAGCACATTTTGCCATAACTTTATCAGCATAAAATTTATTTTCTTTCGGATTCAATTTCCCTTCTACCGAAGCCATAGCACCGTCGGTAAACGTGTCCGGCAATAAAGTTTTTCCTGTAAAAAAAACAGGAAGCTGATAATGACTTTGTTCACTCTTTTGCTCAAGAATAAACTCTGCTTTTAGCCCTTTTTTTTGAATACTTCCTTCTTTCACCTGACCATATAGCGTCATAAAAACACCATCAAAATTTTCCCCCTGCTTTAATTTTGTCATGAGTTCACTTAATTGTAAATGAGGGTGACTAGCGACGCTAGATGATTGCATCATTAAAAAAGCAAAACCTATTACTAAAAAAACGACGGCAATGGCTATTTTTTTATTCATACGGTTTCTTATCTTAAATAAAGACAGCCTGACAAGAGAAATCTTTGTGAAATATGAACCGCGGAAACAGGAAAATTGGATTAAAAAGAAAAACAGCATGCCGATAATAAGGTTATGCAGAATTCTCCGCAAAAAGTGGATTATGCCGTAGAAGGCAGTCCTGTCTCTTCTTTTAAAGTAACCTTAATTCCGTTCTCTTTTTCTGTAGGTATCATATTGCTATTAGAAATTTTACTTGTATCTGCTGCAGGCTTATGGGGATATTTAAGCTTACAAGAAGCCATTCGTTCTCATGAAAAAGCATTTTTTCGTGCGGGAAGACAACTCGTAGCTGCTATATCTGCTTCCGCCGAACTTGCAGAAAAACATAATGATTTTGCACCCTTATCCATTTCTTTTGGCAAGATGGTGAATGATTTTAGAAATAAAGTCGAAACAGCGAGCGTCTCTGAAGTGTTTTACCTCTCTGCCGACGGGCGAGTGTTGGCTCATTCTGATCCGACATTTGTACAAAGTGCAAAAAGAAAGACGAAAAAAAGGAAAAAGGTAAAAAATAAAGTAAAATTAGCACAACTTTCCGAGCTCGAATTAAAATATAATAATGAATTTTTCCATGCAGCTCTTTTAACTGATAGTGAAGAAATTTTAGTCCGTAACTATCCCTATCCTGTTTTTGATAGAAAGCTAGATGCATCTTTTTTAGCCGAAGCTCTTATGCCAGCCGATATTCAGTATTCCGTGGATTTCTCCACTGTTGTCATGAGGGGATTTAGAAAAACAGGAAGTGTTCATGTTATTATGAATCGAGCAGCTCTTTACGACACCGTAGAGCATTTAGTTTCGCGATTTTGGATTATGCTTGCTATTGTTTGTACGGCGGGTCTAATTGTTGGCCTCATTTTATTATTTGCTTTTGCCGTAAGAGGTCGTTTTCTCGAGCGACTATGGATTAAGTTTTTATCAGACATTGATAATAAAAGAGTTTTAGAAACAAAAATTAGTAGCATTGAAAATAAAGTGCAAGAAATGGAACGACAAAAGTTAGTTACGGTAGATAAAGAGGGTGATTCAGAAGAAATCCTAGAAGCAATTTATATTGAAGAAAAAACGGAATAGTTATGTTGAATATGCTTACAGAAGATAAAGAAAATATACTCCATGTTGTGTTAGAAGGTGCTTTAGATTCGCATACAGCAACGGAATTTAAAGCATGGATGGAAGAGAGTTTGTTAGATGGTTACCGAGCGTTTCTTTTAAACTTTTCTCGATTGGACTATATTTCTTCGCGGGGTATTTCCGTTCTTTTTGAAACGGCGGATATCATGCAAAAGCATGAAGCTCATTTAGTGATTTTAGAGCCATCAGAAGAAACTAGAAACTTGTTAGATTTTTTTGGGGTTACTAAAAAACTAAAAGTTAGTTTTGATTGGGAGTCGGCTTTGTCGGATTTAGCAAGGTTTAAAAAAGTAGAACCTCCGGTTGATAGCGAAGAAGAAATCGAAATACAGCTGCCCGATCTAGAAAAAGAGCAAAAAGAGCCGCAACAAGAAGAAACAAATGAAGAATCTTTAGAAACAACTGTGGATCAAGAGATAGAAATAACAAGCAAAGAAACACATTCCGAATCAACATTAGAACCCAAAGAAACAAGGCCTGAAAATACTGAGGAAAACGAAAAGGAAGAAGCCTCTGAGGATAACTTACCTAAAGATGAGAGTGTAGTTACAATAAAGCAAGAGCGATCCCAAGAACTTTCTCACGAGAAGAAAGATACTTCTTCTATTCAGACTGTTGAAGTCAATATAATCCATTGCCCAAACTGTGGGAAAAAGTTAAAAGTGACAAAGCCGGGCAAATATCTTTGCCCGGATTGTAGAATTCGATTTCAATACCCGTTTTATTAAGTACTTAAAAGGCCATTCCAAAGGCCAAACCTGCTCCAAACGAACGATTGGTATCCAGCGCATCTAAAATCATTAAATCTAAATTTAAAAGCATGTTAGGAGAATCCCGGAGTACAGCCACACGAATACCCGTGTTAAAAATACCTCTGCCTGCACCCGCGCCTCGGGGGTCAATGCTATAAGAGTAGTTAGCAAAATCAAGCAGCCAGTGTATGTAGCCTTTAAAAACGCTTGGTGCTAAATTTAAATCAAATCCCATGGAAAAATCGATATTGCTCTCTGCACCGGGAGCAAATGTCTTACCAAAAACAATGGTTGTTTCTGAAGGCATCTTAAAAAAAGATGCTCCATAAGTGGTTGCTAAGTAAATTTGACCGGCAGTATCATTAAAATTTGGGCCATAATTAATGCTTTGAAAATTACCTCCAATGGCTAAGGCTGTATCACCTGATTGGTGAAAACGAAATTTACCATGTAGCAGTAAATCATTCGATTCTTTATCCTGAATATCATACGTTGCCCCAAGCTCTGCCTTACCTGCTATTCCAATGGTTGCTTTAGGTGTAATACTGTTGTTTTTATCGGCAATAAAGTGAGTCCCTAAGTTGAATCCGAAAGAGCTTTTCCCCCATGCTACATTTGCAGTGGGGGTTGTAATTAAACCAGTTGTACCACCAATGCTAGGCGAAGCTGTCCAGGAATATAGAGAAACACTGCATAGTCCTAATAGAATACTTAATATTTTTTTCATACTTATCTCCTTTTTGTATAAGATAGTCTTTAACTAGAAAATGATGATAAAATACTATGTCAAGCTCATAAAGTAAAAAGTTGGGTGGTAAGCGCTGAATCTTTCCTTCTTAATTATAAGAGGGGGGACACCCCCCTCGCTCCAAAATCGTGGCCGCTCGGCTAGTTTTGTGCAGGACAGGCATTTGTACCCTTGCAGAGTAGCAGAGTGGATCAGAATTTTTCGTCCTCCATCCTGTCGGCCGTAGCCTCGCTACGATTTTTCCGCTACCCCCCCGAGATGGTGAGCTAGAAAATAGTTGAACCTGTACAAGATATAATAGTAATTTCTTTTGCGTTTTACGCTTACGTTGGATGGGGGTAGCGGCTACATTTTTGTGGATGGAAAATTAAAAGTACTATACAAAATATCCGTCATTTTTAAGTTGTCCCGGAGGCAATATGAACAAAAAGCGCAGAGTGAATCCACTATCCCTATCTCCTCGCCAAAGCGGGAAAGCAATCCTGAACCTTGTCAATTGCAGTCCGGATGAGCAGTATGACACAAGTATTACTCTTCCGAATTGGCAAAAATATAGAGTCAAAGCAGCGAAAGCTAAACTTAAAGAACATGGGATTAAAATGAGTAATACGGAAATTATCTCTGCTTGCATTCGCATTGTGGCTAAAAAAGTAAGAAGGCATAAAGTATGCAATACAACTCGTGTTAGACGGAAAAATCCTACAATAGGTAAATACAAGAAGTTGTCGGTTCAGTGGGAGGCAGAAGTGTATAATATTCTTTTGATGCTTGCTGATCATGCAAGGGTGTGTCATTCTGTGATAGCGGATATAGCCTTAAGGATGTATTTAGAAGTTGTAGTCAAGACACTGATTGCAGGGGAAACCGAAAAAGTGGAGATATGCTTTATCCGACACCGCGACAACGAAGTAACAAAAGAGAATAAAAACATTGACACCTCGTATTTTTTAGGATTGCTAAATGGCCTGTACGGTATTTACCGTAGAAGGACTTGGCGGTGCACTAACAAAAGCTTAGTTTATAGATCGTCATGGGTTTTTATGTGATTTGCGCGGCAGATATTGACACATTCACCACGAAAGCCACGACTCTTTTAAAAGTGCGACCCGCTACCTATACTTTCATGACCACAAAAATGTAGCCGGTCCCCTTATCTCGTATCACTAAATAGCAATTCTCGGTGAAGGGAAAAAAGACCTGCTCGGCGCAGTTCCGCACCCATCGCCACTTTCAAAAGAAAGTGGTGAGGGGGAGGACTGTTTGAGCACGAGCAGGCCTTTTTTCCCTGTTTTTAATGTTAATTCAGCGATTCTCGGCGAAACGACGAGAATCGCTGATCACTAAAGAATTCCACTGTTCAAGATATCTCGACCTTGTAAAAAAACCTATGTTTGGTTATGCCTTATCGATATTAACCTTTGTGCTTGGCATTGTGCTTTTTATGAGTGTGCACAAAAAAGTGTGGGAAATTTTTAAACAGCATAACATAAAAGCACGTGCTATGGTAAAATATATAAGCTTGCGAGAATGGGATCCTGAACAAGATGCAGTGCTTACAAAGTTTTTAACTGCTTGTATTTTAATTTCGCTTTCACCTTGTTTTTTCATTGCGTCTCTTACTTGGGCAACAGATTATTCTTTTCTGATTGTTCTTTTCCCTTTGTTATGGTATTACTATTTAGTCCGGTACTTTTTTTGGGAAAAGGAAGATTTAGAAGACAAAAAGAAAAAACCCGAACAAAAGAAGGCATAAAATGAGTTTACAAAAAACCCCCCTAAATGAGTATCATAAATCATTAAAAGCAAAGATGGTTCCTTTTGCCGGTTTTGAAATGCCGGTTCAGTATGAATCTGTAAAAAAGGAATACGAAGCTGTTCGCAATACTTGTGCTTGGTTTGACATCTCGCACATGGCACCGATATTTTTATCGGGTAAAGACGCTTATTCTTTTTTAGAATACTTAACTTGTCGTTCCCTGGCTTCTTTGCAACAAGGACAGGTTTTATATAATGCCATCATCAACGAGCAAGGTGGTGTTGTAGATGATGTAACCATTTACCATTTTCCAGACCAAACTTGGATGTTAATTGTCAATGCGGCTAATAAATGGAAAGTGTTAGAGTTTTTTAATAAACAAAAAAATCAGTATGATGTACAAATTACACCTGCTGAAAATTATGTTCTTTTAGCTGTGCAGGGTAAAGAAAGTCCAAATGCATTAAAATCTATTTGGGATCTTATCAGTAGTAAATCATTTCCGGATATTTATTATTATGAATTTTCTACCTTACCAAATCAATCACAAGAAAATTTTATTCCGATGATTTCTAGAACAGGTTATACAGGGGAAGATGGTTTTGAAATTCTTTTACCTGCAAGCAAAGGAATGGAGCTTGCTGAAAAGCTTACTGACAATCATTGTGTTCCGGCAGGCCTTGCTGCAAGAGATTTACTTCGTTTAGAAATGTTTTATCCTTTATATGGTCATGAGCTAAAGGAGACATGGACACCTTATGAGAGTGGATTAGGATGGCTTGTTTCTAAAGATAAAGAATTTCTTGGCAAACAAGAAATGCTAAAGAAAAAGGAAAATATGCAAAGACGCATTCGTGGCTTTCAGTTGGTAGAGGCAGGAGTGCCTCGGGAAGGGTATGCCGTTTTTAACCAGAATGGGAGTGAAATTGGAGAAGTTACCAGTGGTGGTTTTTCTTTTCAGTGGAATTGTGGATTTGGAATGGCGTTCTTAGATTTAGCTTATGCCAAAGAAGGATCAACCATTTACGTTGATATTCGTGGACAAAAAAAGGAAGCGAAAGTTCTTGCAAAATCACCATACAAAGGAAGTATTGTTCGAAGAACATAATGTCTAGTTCATCGGACGAAAATCGTTTTGAAGAAAATCCACAGGAATTTATTTACGAGTTAAACAAACGCTTAAGCCATTATAGCGAAAAGTATTCGCAGCAATTTTCCTTAAAAATACCAAAAGGCGTGGTAAAGACAATTAATTCCTATCGAGATACTTTTTTCCCCTATTTAAAAGATTCGGAGTATAAATCGAACTTATGT
>RFJE01000263.1 GCA_003695005.1 Candidatus Hydrogenedentota bacterium
ACCCGTAGCAAAAAGTACTTGCTTAAATGAAACATGTACAGTTAATTATCCTAGATGGAGGATTCATGAAAAAAATTGAGTGTTTAAAAAGCATTTTATTATTTTTTATTTATTACTTTGTATTGATAGGGGTAGGGGGGGCAATGATTGCTGCGGAAGTACCACAAGAAAATGATAGTAAGCAAAGTGATTTAGCTCGGGTGGCAATTTTACGTTTTTTAAATGTTAGCCATAGTAAAGATCATCAATGGGTAGAGAATTCTTTACCGGATGCTATTAATATTTCTATGGTGAATAAATTTGAATTTATGCGTACCGATCCAAAAAAAGTAGCAGAAGCACAAAGCCAAGAAAAAGTGAAAGGAGGTACGTATACTTTAGAAGCAATCAACCGAATTGCTAAAAAAACAAACTCCGATATTCTTATTTACGGCGATTTTAAGTTGTCAGAAAAAAAAGATACCATTATAATTCATGCGGTGGTTTATAATGCAGCTGGGAAAAAAGTAATTGGTACGGTAACGCAAGAAAGT
Source organism: Candidatus Hydrogenedentota bacterium (assembly GCA_003695005.1). Classification (GTDB taxonomy): domain Bacteria; phylum Spirochaetota; class Leptospiria; order Turneriellales; family J094; genus J094. Next base: position 534 of record RFJE01000263.1, read on the forward strand.
GAATTAACGAATCGGATTTTTAAAGCCATTGATATTATTGCCGAAGGTATTGTGCAACATATTTATCGGTATGCCTTGCGAACAGAGGAAATTGCGCCTGATAAACAGGTTCAAACAAAGAAAAAGAAATTACGGTTGTTAGTCCTTGTCCCTTCCTATAAAACAAAGAAAGATAAAGAAAAGGCAATGCGGGAACTTGAGCAAATGAAGCATGAACTTAATGGCAAATATGATGGTGAGTTTATTACTATTTTTGAATACTACGATAAATTTCGAGTACCCGATCCAGAAAGGGAAAAAATAAACACATGGGCAAAGCATAGAAAAACTAAAAAAATTATCGGTTGGCTTGTAAATCGAGGTGTTAAAGATGCATTTATTATTCTTGTTCGGCGAAAGAAAGTTTCTATTACTCCTGTTGTGAAAGGAGAAGTAAAAGAAAAAGTTACCTATAAAACTAATGCAAAGTTAGAAAAGAAAAAAAAGGCATTAGCAAAAGTGTCTAAAATTGCAGAGGTTTCTGAAAAGCCAAAAGAAAATCCTGAAAAGAAGGAGAAGAAAAAACAAAAAATTACATTAAAAAAATCTACGTTAAAAGAGGAACATGTTCGTACTATAAGGTTTTTAGCGAGTGGAATAAAATCTTTTGGAAAGTTAGATTCCTATGTATCTTATTTTGTAGGAGGCCAAGTCAATGCTAGTTTTCCTTTTCTTTTTCCATGGCTTTATCCCTATTTTTCTCTGGATGCAGGATATGGTCCGGGTAAAAAATCGGTGAATAATATGTGGTTTGCTGGGGCAAAAGGGGGAATATACTTTCCTTATCTTCGATTTAGTAAATTTCGTTTTGCTGTATTTGCAGCGGCTGGCGCTTATACCGGACAAGTACAATCAAAGTCACTCTTTTTAGTCCCTGTTGCTGATTTTGGAAACATTATCGACTTTTCTATTACATCCCGTTTTAGTGTTAGTTTTTCTTTATCCGGAAGTTATCTTTTTGATCAAGATGCACCGGGGATTTCTGCAAATGCATATCTAGGGGTTGGGTATAATATATAGTTATATTTATAGGAGGAGGTAAAAGAATGAGATTTAATCATAACTCACCATAAAATTTCGATTGCGGGAATGTCTTATTGAGAAAAATTGTCCTAGTGAAATTTGTTTTTATAGGAGTTTGGCAATGCGTAAAAAAATCCAGCTGATAGGAATCTTTACCCTTTCTTTTGTTTTAGTGCAATATTGTGGGGGAAAAGAAATCAAAGATGCCGAAGGCAAAAAAATCTCGAAAGTAGAAAAGATCGATGGGGGCAAAAGCAAAATTGTTTATGAGCCGGAAGAAAATGGTGTACGCAAAGAAGTTGTATTAAACAAAGAAAAAAAAGAAGAAGTAAGCTATTACAGTTCAGACAAGTTGCAGAAAAAAGTAAAGTATGAGAATGGCCAAATTTCTCAGGTGATTTTGTATAAGGAAGATGGATCGATTCGTTCGATAGTTCATTACCAAAACGGGAAAATATCCATGGTAGAAATTCCATCACAAAAAAAGAAAGTTTACTATGATGAAAGTGGTAAAATTACCAAAGTAGAAGTTGCAAAACAAGAGAAACAAAATAAAGAAAGTTAATCAGAAGCTTTACAAAACTTTTTTGTGCATTGCTATAGAGCCAGCGCGCCAACTAGTGCACAAGCTCTATAGAGTCGCTTCGGCAATAAAATGAGAGTATGCAAGATTATCACTTTTTTTTTCTTTTTCTTTGTTTTACAGCCATATTTTGCAAAGCCAAAATCTTTACCTGAAGAAACAATTGAGTTTTTTCAAAAATTTAAAAAAAAGGGTATTTTTACAAAACTCACGGCGGGGGTAGTAACTCCTACAAAAGTTCTGTGGAGCTATTTTGACAATACTGCGCAAGATGAGCTTTTTCGTGTGGCTTCTGTTACAAAAATGTTTACGGCCATGGCAGTCATGCGAGCTATAGAAGAAGGGAAGCTCGATTTATCTTGGCAACTAGATGAGTTGTATCCGGATTTAAATTTAGAGCCACCGGAACTTTACGGCAATCGAATTACTATCAGGGACTTATTAAGTCACCGATCGGGAATTCCAGATTTAAGGTTTTACAAAAAGCCGGAGTGGATTGAATACCCTGCTTTTCCTTTTCGGATTCCAAGACCTATTTATCCAACAAAAGTACATTATCGCTATGCCAATCAAAATTTTCGGATTCTTGGTAAAATTTTAGAAAAGGTGTACCATAAGCCCTTAAAAGAAATTGTAACCGAAAAAGTAATGCAGCCTATTGGAGCAAAGCATTTTGGTTTTTACGATCGATATTCGGGTGCTTTTGGTCTAGAGTTAAGTTTCCAAGCTCTAAAAGCTTTTGCACAAACTTTGCTAAACGAAGGCGAAAATCCTTTTACAGGGGATGTTCTTGTAGAGAGTGATACTCTCGAACGAATGTTAGAGCCACAGCATAAAAATGATGCAGCCCCTTCGGCACTTTATTGTGGACTTGGTTGGCGAGTAAAAACAAGGGATCATCAGGTTGTTACTTTTTTTCATATTGGGGGAGCGAATACAGTAGCAGCTTGGATTCAAGTGTTTCCTGTTTCTAAAACAGCTGTTTTTTATTTAGCCAATCCGCCCAAATACGAAAATGGCACTATGTCTTTTTTAAGCGCTATGCAAAAAAAGTTGAGTGATTTAGCACTCTATTTTACAGAACAGCCAAAGAACTTGCATGATTTTACCCCTACTGTGTATGATGATAAAGTAGAACAAGCTTTGATTGGTGAATACGAAGAAGTACGAACAAAAGAGATTCTTAAAATTTTTAGAAAAAAAGATACTCTTTATTTCCAAGAAGCAGAAAAAAAACCTGTTCGGATGGTAAAATTTGGCTATCGCTTATTTGCCAATGCCATTTCTTATGATCGCTATGAATTCTATTATGACGGAGAAACTGTAACCAACATTGCATCACCCTATGGCTTTTATGAGAGACTACCAAATGAAAAAATAAGCATGTCAAACAATCATTAACATTCAGCGATACGTCGAAAGGCCTATCGCTGGTTAACATTATTCAAAGAAACGCGAATCCGTCTTTACGAATAAGCATTTTCTTCGATACTGACCTATGAAAGAAAAGTTCGACTTTGTTGTGATTGGTAGCGGTCCCGGTGGTTATGTTTGTGCCAACCGAGCAGCACAACTTGGTTTTAAAACAGCAGTGATAGAAAAAGCAGAAGTCGGGGGGATTTGTTTAAATTATGGCTGTATCCCGACAAAGGCATTATTGGAATCGGCGCATTTATATGCAAAAATAAAGAGTTCTCGCTTTGGTATTGAAGTAAAAGACGCAAATGCAAATATAGACAACATCGTTGCCCGTTCAAGACAAATTGCAAGTCGTCTCTCGAAGGGTATTGAAAGTTTGTTTAAAAAGTACAAAGTAACTCTTTTTGCTGCGGAAGCACAATTTGCCAGTGAAAATGTGCTAAAGTTAAGAGCTACTAGGAATCATGAAGTTCCTTCCGAAATTGAATCAAAGTATATTGTAATTGCTACCGGCGCACGGGCAAAGCTTTTGCCGAATATAAAAAAGAGTGATAGGATATGGACGTATCGTGAAGCACTTATGCCTTCCTTTTTGCCAAAAAGTATGATCGTGGTAGGTTCGGGTGCTATTGGTTGTGAATTTGCCGATTTTTATTCTTCTTTAGGAGTAAAAGTCACTTTATTAGAAGTTGCCAAACATATTTTACCTTTTGAAGAAGAAGACGCAGCAAAAGTTTTAAAATCCGAGTTTGAGAAAAAAGGCATTCGTATTTATGAAAATACGCAACTAAAAGATTTACAGGAAGTAGAAAATGGAATTGAGTATGAAATGGAAAGTGCAAAGGGAGTCGAAAAGCAGCAAGTCGAAGTCGCTCTTTTAGCTGTTGGAGTTCAGCCAAATTCCGATCATTTAGCTTTAGAGAAAGCCGGCATTACAGCCGATGGAAAAGGATTTATACAAACTAATGAATTTGGGCAAGTAGAAAATCACTCGCATATTTTTGCGATTGGGGATGTTGCCGGAGGAAAGCTTTTAGCTCATAAAGCCTCTCATGAGGGGATGATGGCAGCAGAATATGCTGCTCATTTAGAAAATCCTACAAAGCATAAAAAGCCACAGCCAATAGATTCCATGAAAATACCTGCTTGCATTTATACAAGTCCACAGGTTGCATCTATTGGCATGACAAAGCAAATGCTAGAAGAAAAGCAAATCCCCTTTAAACAAGGTGAGTTCCCCTTTTTAGCCTCAGGGAAAGCATTGGCATTGGAAAAAAATCGCGGTTTTGCAAGAGTGTATTTACATGCAAAGACCGGCGAGATTTTAGGAGCTCATTTTGTAGGACCGGATGTTACCGAAGTGATTGGTGCTCTTTCTGTGGCTATGGCCGGAGAGTTAACTTCGGATGAAATGCGCGAAAGTGTATTCCCTCACCCCACTATTTCTGAAACGGCTTTTGAAGCTGTACTACAAGCGTATGGCTCATCGGGGAATATTTAGTAAAAACCCGTTGACAGCATAGAAACAATCACAAGGCTGAAATGAAATGGCAGAATCTACGTTAAGGTCAGGAGCAAATCAGACAATTCCTTCGGGGAGTACAGTTTTAGTACAAGGTAGTCCTGTTCAGCAGCTTGTGATTTTAAACAAAGGAAGTGTTTCTATTTCGATTCGGCCGGTTGGTGGACTTGAAAAACCGCGACGAATTTTTGACTTGCAAGCTCCGGCTACTTTAGGTATTTCTTCTTTAATTACTGGGTCGAATCTTCCGTATTCTGTTCAAACAGATTCCGATTGTGTGCTTTCCGGCTATCCAATGAATCGGGATGGTCTTCGCAACTTAATTGCAAGTAAACCAAATATTGGCATATTGGCAATGCGTACAATGCTTAACGAAACAACAAAAGCATATAATGCTTATTCGCCTGCAAGCCAGTTTTTAGCGAAACTAAAGCATGCCATGGATTCTTTAAGTTTAGCGTATAAGAAAATTAAACCGGAAGCTTATGCCGAAGGAGATCAAAATATGGGTTTTGAGGATCCAGTGATCTCACAAGCAAAAACTTTAGTATCGCGGTATGAAGCCAATGGCCAATCTCTTCCGGATATTGTAAATGAAGCTTTTTTATTGGCTGATCATAGCGAGTTTACAGAAAATCATGCGAATCTAGTACTGGACATTGATCGGGAAGAATTCTCATTTGTAAAAAGAATGCTTGGCTTGCCACAAAATATTCAGGCTGCCATTGCACAAAAAGATCCGGAAATCTTTTTTAGTTTAGCCAAAAAACTCATTCGGATGTCCGAAGAAATTCTACATGAATACTCTTCTGTGTGCTCTGCCTGCGACGAAATTTCCGAGGCCATTTTATCCGGTGACTACTCTTGGGTGGCAAAGTATGGTTTATTAGTAGATTTATTCCAACAGGATATGGTAACCATTCCGGAACAGGAGCTCTATGCAATTACTTCCTACACATATAAAATAGCAAGCGAAATTCAAAATACGTATTCACGGCTATGGGGGTTAGATGCTCCTGCGACAGATCCTTCTTATTTACAAAAATTAGCGAGTTTTGAAGCAAAAGCAGAACCAGTACAAGAAACAGTTGTGGAAGAAACAGCTACAGCGGTAGCAACTGGAACAGAAACGGAAATTGCTAAAAAGATTTTTGCCTATAGCGAATTACCGCAAGAAAAATTTCAAGAGTATCAGGAGCTTGCTAAAAAGCTAAAAAGTTTTAAAAGTCCATTGGATTCCGATACCGAAGTAAGAAAAACTCGCAGACAAATTAACAATCTTTTTTGGGAATTATACGAAACTTGTGCTGTAAAATATTTTCAAACACAGGATACTTTGCCGGATTGGTTGCGTCATTTTTTTAACCATGCTTTATTAGATGAAACCTTGTTAGAGCCGGAACAAGTTGATTTCATTTATAAAAACAGCGCACCGAATCAACATAGTGAGTATCCCATCCATACTGCCGTAGAGTGGATGGAGCTTATTTATACCAAAAAAGTGCCAACGAGTGTAAATGAGCTAGGCCTTACTTTTTTTGAAATTTTAAAGCAAGAAAATCGCAATGCTAAGTGGAAGCGAGAGTCGGATTTACCGCCGGATGTAGATACAGGGGAAGCTAGGCTGCGTTTTGAAATTAAAAACATGATTATGCCGAATGCGCGATTAACGTATGGAACGCCGACGACTTATATTGCCCCGCTTACAAAATATGCCATTACCATGAGCATGGAGCGTGCTTTAGTTACGAAAGCTAGATTAGAAGATGAAATTCGTCACTTACTTTCCATTGATTTTTCTGCCTTTTACCGAGAGGTTTTATTTGAGGATGAAAAACTCGGAATTAACCGCGAGTTTATCCAAAAGCAAGTATTTCCGAATTTTATTTTAGTGCCGTCCGCAGGAGTAAAATCTCAATTTTGGCAGGAAAAAGAGACAAGAGATAAAGCTTCCCCCGGCCGCTTAAATTTTCCGTCATTAGCTTGTAGCGATTTACAAGATATGCTTTTAGAAGCAGTGGGAGCTTTTCGTTGGGAGCTTTGCAAAACCATTATGGGGCCGGATTGGAACAATATCTCTCAACCATCTTTAACTTCTGCTTACACGGATTATATTCAGTTCTTTCGAAAAAATCGAGATTTATCCCCGGAAGCAAAAGAGAAGTTAGCTGCCGAGTTTAAACGTTTTCGGGATGATAGATCCCGCTTTGTCCACGATTATAAAATTTGGGTAAAGTATGAATCCGAGGGTACACAAAGGCTCAACAAAGTAGCACGAAAAATTTTAGCGAGATATATTCCTTTTGCAAAGCCAATTCGAGAAAAACTTTTAAAGCTGCCTAGCTATTCTGATGTCGTCAATAAGTCTATTAACATTCGAAAAAGAAAAGCTAATGAATTAGAACCACGATATAAAAAATACCGTAGTTTAAACAATGGTATTTTACCCGATGAGCTAGAAGAAACTTATCGGTTTTACAACATGGAATACTAACCTATATGATTAAAAAAGAAGTTCGACTACAAAAATTACTTACAACCTTTACCGATGTCTTTACCACATTGCTAGCAATTTATACAGCGAAGACATTGCGAGAAGCTGGCATTTTAGGGTTAGGCCCCTTACATGAAGATAGTAATTTATTATTACATGGTTACATGCTTTTAGCATTACAAATTATTTTATTC
>RFJE01000264.1 GCA_003695005.1 Candidatus Hydrogenedentota bacterium
AAATAAAAGGTAGTCAGGTTTTACAATACCCTGAAAATGGCAGAAGTTTTTATATTTATATGTAGTATGGATTCTTTTTTTTCCCTCATCGATAATTTAAAAGGTTCGTTAAAAGTAACCTTAAAACCTGTTTTAAGCTTACTACAAAGTGAAGATAGATTACTTGCAGCCGTCAATGGTTTAGCAGGGGATAGCCTTGCGCAATATGCACCAAGTTATGCAATTCAAATGGCTTTTTATGACGATGGCAAACCAATCTCGATAGAACAAGCAGCCAAAAAATCCAATCAAAAAATTGTTATTTTTGTTCATGGTCATAGTGATATTGAAAAATCTTGGTTTTCCTCTAAACAAGAAAGCATCCCCGAATTATTGCATCAGGAGTTAAGCTTTAGCCCTCTTTTTATCCGCTACAATACAGGCTTGCATATTTCCACGAATGGAAAGCAGCTTGCTAAATTAATCGACAAATTGTACCAAGAGAAGAAAAAAAGCAATAACCCAGTCAGCGAAATTGTGCTCATTGGACACAGCATGGGCGGGCTCGTCATCCGTAGTGCGGCGTACTATGCGCAAGGATATGAATGGCGAACCTACTTAAAAGCTTTGATTATGATTGGTGCCCCCCTTGAAGGGGCTTACATGGAAAAAATAAGTGCCTTTGCAGAGACTGTATTAAAAAAGCTTTTTAATCCTGCCACAATGGTCATTCATGAATTAATAAAGCGAAGAAGTGCGGGGCTTCGGGATATGAAATATGGTTATTTACGCGACGAAGATTGGCAATCCGAAAAAGCATATTCAGCCCCTCATAAGCATTTTATACCATCCCTCGATAATACAAAAGAATATGTGGTAGCGGCTTCTTTATCTAAAAAAGAAAAATCCTGGATTCACACTTTCGTAGGAGATGGCATGGTGACATTAAAAAGTGCGAAAGCAGATAATACCTTGGCCTTACCCGAAGAACATGTCTTTGTATTAAAAGGAGTCAATCACTATGCTTTAATGCGCCATAAAAAAGTCGCCGATAAAATTAAAGAGTGGTTATCTAAATAAGAAGTTTTACTTTACGCGGTGGCATTTTAACCGATTTTACCCTTATATTATACAAAAATGCTAAAGGTTAAATCAAAAAAAACTTGGATTTTACTAGCACTGTTGCCTTTATTGGCATTTGCTTATGGAATTTATTACTCAAAAGTAAGTCGCTCGCAAAGTAAAGCAGAAGAATTGTTTTATAAAGGACATCTTTTATATAACACTTATAAGTACCGTGCTGCAGCGGATTTTTTTACACAATCTCTTTCGTACAATCCGGAATTTTTTTTAGCACGTCGAATGCTGGGCTATGCGTTGTATTTTGCAGGCCTTCCCGAAGAAGCTGCGAATGAGTGGCAAATTATTTTAGATAATGGTGGCTACGACCCTCCTTTAAAATTTCATTTGCAGAAAATGCGATCTTTTATTGTTCCAAGATCAGAAAAATATGTCTATCGGGAAAGCTTACGAAGTAAAACAGGATATCGTTTTTCTTGGCCTGTGTTTTTGACCGAGCTGCCGAATCACCATTTAATTCTTTTATCTTTAAACTCAACCGACCCTGAAAAGCCGGACGGTAATCTCATTGAACTCGATGCTAATGGAAACTTTTTTAGAAACTTGCGGCGAATTTCCGGTCGACTGCATTCCCCAATGGGAGCTGCTTTTAATAACAATACCCTCTGGATTAGTGATTATGCCGAAGATAAAATCCATCGCTTTGCCTATCACCACGATTTATTAAAAATTTTAACAGACCCTTTGCCGCCGATTCCTTCGGATGTGCCTAAAAATCAAAAGATAAAATTTCGTGGCCCTGTAGGGCTTTGCTTTTTACAGGGATATTTATATGTAGCCGATTCCGGAAATAACCGCATTGTAAAGCTAGATAAAGATGGAACTTTTATTAGTGAATTTTCTCATACCGTAGAAGAAGAAACATTACACGAGCCTTTTGGGCTTGCTTGCTCGGAAAATTATGGAATTTTTGTGTCCTTGCCGTATGAAAGCAGGCTTGCCCGTTTCGATGAATATGGAAACTTTTTAGGCTATGTCGAAAATGATCATTTATCGAAACCAAGACATATTCAGTTTAGTGCCAACCAAAGTAAATTACTTATTGCAGATGAAGAAAATGGAATTCTTTTTTATGATTTAAATCACAACCAGTGGCGCATGCTACAGGAGTTTGAAACTTCAGATGGGAAAGTAATTTCTTTTTTAAGAGCTTATAGTGCTGTGGAAGATTTTTTTGGTAACTTATATGTTGCCGACTATGCCGCGCATACCATTTATCGCTTTACCCCTGAAAGATACTTGTACGCTAATTTAGAGCCTTGGATTGAAAGAATTGATGCCTCGAACTTTCCAACCGTTGCGGTATGGGCATCTGTAAAAGATTACAAAGGAAATTATTTAACCGACCTAAGCGGAGATTATTTTAGAATTCAAGAAAATGATGCCGAAGTCGGACGTTTAAGTGGAAGTTACTTAAAGCAATTTGAAAACCAAAGTTCGTGGATACTTCTTTTAGATAGGACAAAATCCATGCAAGAGTTTCTATCCTCATTAGAATGGACATTGGATTTTATTATAACGGATATTCGGATAAAAGATAAAATAAAACTTATGAGCTATACAAACGAATTTCGAGAAGACACGCAATGGATAAGGTCTCGCTTAAAGTTACAGCAAGCTTTAAAAGCACATTTAGATTCTGATTACCAAAGCAACCAAACAGACGGACTTTTGCCTGCTTTGCAAGCTGCCGTGTCGAAACTTTTACCTCAACAAGGCAAACGAGCTATTATTTGGATTACCGCAGGCGCTACCTTCCCCGAAAATACAATTCGAGTAACACAGCTTGCTCGCTATGCAAGGGTCAATCACATTCCTATTTTTATTATTAGCTACGAAAAACAAGTAGCTGCCGATAGTGAACAAAACCAATCCGACATGAAAGAAAAATTTAAAGCCCTTGCTAAATCCACAGGGGGTAAGTACTATCCCGCTTTTCGTGAACACCTAACAAAAATTTTATCCGACTTACGAAGTGTTCCCGAAGAAAGAATTGTTTTGCTTTACAAGTCTGTGGCTGATCCGAATTGGAAAAAGCAATATATGGAAATTCGACTCGACGTAAAATTTCGTGGCTCACAAGGCTATGAAACAGGGGGCTATTTTATTCCATGAAAATTCGCTTTATCTTTTGTATTCTTTTTATTGGAACATTGCCGGATTTTACGTTTGCCTTACAAGGCGCTGCTTACTATAAATCGCAGGGGGACTTTCAAGTAGCACAACGAAATCCATTAAAAGCATTGGAGCTGTACAAAAAAGCCTTACAAATTAATCCGGATTATGTACCGGCCCTGCTTGCTATTGGAAAGTTGTACCGAAATTTAGGAGCTTTGAAAAGTGCCTCTCAAAACTTGCATCGTGCCTTGAGTAAATCCGGTCCTGATGCTTCCGTACTTTTAGAGATGGGAAGTGTTTATAGGCAGCTCGGAGCTCTTCAAAAATCATTAGAAGCTTTAAAACAAGCTCATCGACTATCTAAAAAAAATACAGAAATTATGGCTCAACTCGCATTAACTTATTTAGAGTTAGGCAACTTAAAAAAAGCTCGTGATTGGATTTCAAAAGGGAAAAAAGAAAAACCAGACAGTCCTCAATTTCGGCTTTTATTAGCTCGGACTTATTTAATGGAAGGACGTCCCCGTAGGGCTAAACGCATCCTACAAATTGTTTTAAAATCAAATCCTCGTAATTTTGAAGCGAATCTGCTATTAGCACTTATTTTAAATGTACAAGGAAAAACGAAAAAAGCTCTCATGTATGCTAAAAAAGCGGTAAGTATTCAGCCACAAAGTCCTCGTACGCATTATGTATTAGCATCTATATTACTCGAGCAAAAGCTGCGCAAATTACGTCAAAATTTGTCTCGTTTTCCAAAAGAAGAAGATTTTCTAAATATCATTGAAACACTAGAAAATGCACGAGGCTATGATGAATCATACATACCCGCTCTTTCTCTAATGGCTAAAGTTTACTTGCTCTTACCACAGGGTTGCCAAAAAGCAAAGGATTCCATTGAGTCTATTTTAAGCATCAATCCAAATCATTATGTAGGACGGTATTTAAAAGGATTTTGCCAAAAAAAACATATCCCTGAAGTTTACAGCACTATGCTAAACGAAAGACCAAATGATGAAATTACACGCCAACGCCTCGAGGCGAGTTTGTGGAATCAGCAGCTTAAAGAGTTATTATTGCAACAAGCTCATTTTCATTATGCACGCGGAATTTCGTTGTCTCACGCTCACCGCACCGACTCTGCAGTTTATGAGTTTTTTACCACCCTACACTTATTTCCCTCTCATAAAGGCGCGCACAAACATTTAGCGGAATACTATCGCACCCTTGGTGATTTTATTTCATTGCAAAAAGAGTTAGAGTTTTTACGAAACATTACCAAAAACGTAACTTACACAGACCGTATTGAGCAAATTATCCGTGCTCGCAAAAAGAAAATTTATTACACGGAAAATCTTCGTAATATAGAAAACTTAAAAACACCGACCCCTGTTTTTTTAATGTATGGAAGACCTACGAATTTGTTAGGGAATTATCCCGATGCAGGAGAAGCCTTTGCCGAAAAATTGCATTTAGCGATTCGGCTAAAGTCAAAAATTGCTGTTTTTTCGTTTCCTGTGTGGAAAAAAGTTATGCAGCAAATTCAAAATTTTCCACATGTGGGATATGGTGGATATTATAGTGGAGAAACCGGAGATTTTTTAAATGCCCCGCTTGTGCAATATGCAGAAAAGTTA
>RFJE01000265.1 GCA_003695005.1 Candidatus Hydrogenedentota bacterium
CCCTTAACCATAGTGGTAATTTAGATTTTCTAGAGCGATATAAAACGAATTTATACAATTTTACAAAAAACCACCCAAATACAAACGTAACCACACCCAGCAAAACATAAACTAAAAGTTCACTCCAATTATGAAAGCTACTTTCTGGCAAATGAAAAACAACATGGATGCCATAAAAAAAAGTATAAATAAAATAACCAGCTACAGAAGCTAAAATAGAAGGAAGCAGAGCTTCTGATTCAAAATCTTCTTTATAAATAACCTCCACGGCTGTTACCGCAGCCCCCAGTGGTGTTAAAAAAACTGCCCCTAAAGCTCCGGCCATGCCCGCTAAAAATAAAGAGCGCGTAGCTTTAGCCCCAAATTTCATTTTTTGAGCAAAAAAGCTTCCAATACCAGAACCTACTTGGGCAATGGGACCTTCCTTTCCACCAGATCCCCCGCTTCCTAAAGTAGCTAAAGTTGCAAAAAATTTTACCAGCGGTGTTTTCCAATGTACTTTTCCTTGCTCTTCATGGTAAGCATAAATCATGGTATCAGTTCCCCCACCAGCTGCTTTTTCGTCAAATTTTTGTACAATCCAGCCAGAAATAACTCCCCCTAAAACAGGCAAAGCTAAAATCCAATATGGATTGTATGTCGGTTGGTGACGAACTCCTTCACTAATAGATTCTCCAATATCAACTCCGGTAAGGGGTAAAAAAACTAAGGTCTCAATTTTTACAAGCAAATATGTAAATAAAGCTCCTATGGCTCCGGCTAACAATCCGACAAAGGTAGCATAAATATAGAATTTTCGTGGAGAGTTTAATTTTGCTAGGCTCTTAATTTCGCGAACAAAACTGCCAGAAAGAGGTAAAACCCATGAAAAACCCTTCATACTCCAATATAACCTTTTTTTAGTACATTTTCGATTTTCCCTCGAAATCCTTTCATGCTACGAATGGCTTTTATGCTCTGCGGAAATTGCTGCACATATTCAAAAGCCATATAAGCCAAATCTTGATCTCGCCTCAGGTCGGCAAGCTTAAACTCGGAAAGGCCTGCCTGCTTTGTACCTAATAACTCCCCCGTGCCACGAATACGCAAATCTTCTTGTGCTAAATAAAAACCATCATCCGACTCAACCATCGCTTTTAGCCTTTCTTTTCCCTCATCCGTAATTTTAGATGATGAAACTAAAATGCAAAAACTTTGGTGCTCTCCACGACCCACTCGTCCCCTTAATTGGTGAAGCTGCGAAAGACCAAAGCGCTCGGCATTGCGTATTACCATGACCGTGGCATTTGGTACATCCACTCCAACTTCAATCACAGTGGTGGTTACTAAAATTTGAATTGTACCTTCCTTAAACTTGCGCATAGCGGATTCTTTTTCCTCAGCAGATAAACGACCATGTAAAAGGCCTAGTCGAAATTGCGGAAATACATTGTTTTCTAAATGCTTATAGTCCGCAAGAACAGAAGCTAATCCTGTTTTGTCCATTGAGCTTTCATCAATGACAGGATAGACAATGTATGCTTGCCTTCCTTGGCTAACGTATTTTTTGACGCCTTTGTAAATAGCATTTAGCATGCTTTCGTCAAAAAGGCGAGTATCCACTTTTTTGCGACCAGGCGGTTTTTCCCGTATCACGATGGTTTCTAAATCACCATAATAAGTAAGAGCTAAACTGCGGGGAATTGGGGTTGCTGTCATAGCTAAAAAATCGGGATGATTTCCCTTGGCTCGCAAAGCCTCTCGTTGCTCCACGCCAAAACGGTGTTGCTCATCAATAACTAAAAAAGCTAAATTCCGAAATTCCACATCTTTTTGGATAAGTGCATGAGTTCCGACAATGAGCTTTGTATCCCCCCGCTTTAACCGGTCTAATTTAGCATCTCGTTCTTTTTTGCGCTCTTGACCTACGAGTAAATCAATGCCTTCAAAAGCAATGTGATTTAAGAAATTTAAAAAGGTACGATAGTGCTGTCGAGCTAAAATTTCTGTAGGTGCCATTAAAGCTGTTTGGTAACCAGCTTCAATGTACTTTAACGCTGTAATTAAAGCAACAAGGGTTTTGCCACTGCCAACATCGCCTTGCAGTAAAGCTCCAAATGGATATGGCTTTTCGGCTAATTTGTGCAATTTCTCAATTGCCTTTTTCTGATCGGAAGTAAGATCAAAAGGCAATGCTTGTATCATTTCCTGTGCATAGTTTTTCTTGGTTTTAGGAAATTGTTTTGGAACACTCACTTGCATTCTTTTTTCTTTTTGGATTTGCATTAAAATTTGAAAGGTTAAAAGCTCATTAAAAGCTAACCTGCGACGAGCTTGTTCTACTTCGTTTAAATCTTGTGGAAAGTGAATTTTTTTAAGTGCTTCGTTTAAGGGTAGTAAATCATTTTTTTGCAAGAAACTGGGTTGGATCGGGTCATTTATTTTGTGAGCAAATTTTTCTAAAAGCTTAAAGACCGCTTCTCGCAAAACACGCGAAGTAAGGTATGCTTTTTTCATCCCGTCAGTAATGCGATACACTGGAACAATTTTACCAATATGGACAAGCTCATCCCCAGAGAGCTCCTCGTATTCTGGATGCACCATATTTACTTCGCCCCGAAACACTTCGACCTTTCCAAAAAAAGCTCCCTGGAATCCTGGCTTTAAAACTTTTGCAATATACTGAATCCCCTGAAAAAAAACAAGGCTGATAGGGAATCCATTTTCGGGTTTTACACGCACAACAAGCCTTCTGCGACGAGAATACTTTGTCTCGGCGTGGATGACTCGTCCTAAAAAAGCAACGGTTTCTCCTGACTGTACGACATTTGGATTTACAATATTTGTTTTATCAATATACCGTCTTGGAAAATAATAAAGTAAATCTTGGATTGTTTTAATCCCTCGTCTCGATAATGCATTTTGTTGTGATTGCGTAAAAATTCCCGCATCCGCTAATTTCGTTTGCATTACCGTGCATACGTGCTTAAGATGGTGCGAATCGAACCTTCGTCCATGTTAATGTAGCGAGCAATTTCGGATACTTGCCATCCCATTTCATTTAATTTTAAAACTACATTTTTCTTATCCGTGGACGCCACACTCATATCTTTTTGGATTAAGTCTGTGGACGAAATTGATTCTTCTCCCTGGATGGCATTGGCCATCTCCACTAATTTTTTTATTTTATTCTCTGCCTGATGCTCAATGGTTTGCATTTTAGAAATAGAATTTTCCATAGACTTGCGTAGCTCATCAAAAGCTTTTCGATACTGATCGATTTGCTTTCTACGCATTTCTACATCTTCAATTAAATCTTCAATTTCTAAAAATCGTTTGCGAATCTCTTCTACTTCAGTTTCTTGTTTTTGCAAAGTAAGCATTTGGTTTTCGAGAGTTTGGACTTCTTCGCGTAAAATTTCTGCTTTTCGTTCTACTTTTAATAAGAGCTCCCCTAAATTTCCAATATTTTGATCAATAACGGAAAGAGATTTTTCTTGCTTTTCTATTTTTTCAATGGCACTTTCTAAAAGCTCTTGCTGATTTAAATAGTTTTCTAAAGCAAGGTCTAATTTCTCGCGTTGCTCTTCTAAATGTTGATACTTACTAGCAACCTCGATGGTCTTTTCCCGAATTTCTTCGAGCACACTTGCTCTTTCTTCAATTTCATTCTTTATATTTAAGATAAGCTCCATTTGTTCTTCTAGCTTATCAATTTTTTCTCGCTTTTGAGCAAGCACCACAAGCTCGGCTTCGAGCTTTAACTTCATTTCCTTAAGCTCATCTACTCTTGCATAAATTTCCTCGAGAGATCGGTTTTTATCTTCTACCATGGAAAGTCGCGACTCTAAAAGCTGGATTAACTCATGAATTTGATTCGATCGCATTTTGGTTTGGTCTAATAAAGCTGCATCTTCTTTTAATTGCCGAATTCCCTCTTGCATTTCGTGTAAGCTTGCCGAGCTTTCTTTCATTTCTTTTAAAATATTCTCCATAATTTCTTTTTGGTAATTTTGAAACTCGGCAAAAGTGGTATCTGCATCTTGTTTAATGGCAATAAATTCGCGAATTACTTCGTTAGATTCTTCTTTCATATTTTTTAATAAATCTGCTGATACATGCTCTAGCTCTTCTGTAAATAATTTTAATTGCATATCGCCTTGTTCTTTAATGGCCTGCTCTATGCGTCTTCGCTCCTCGCGCAAAAGTTCTAATAGATCATCTTGTTTTTGCTGAAGCTGATCCCGAGCTTCGGAAAAGCGTTCAAAAATGGACTTCATTTTATTTTCAAAGTTTTCTTCTTTTTGTAAAATTTTATCTTTAAAGTCTGCTACAATGTCGGCTAATTTTTCTTTGGATTCCCGCGTCATTTCGCTAACTTCTTCGCGAACATGAGTAAGAGTCTCTTCGGCAGCCTCTCTCATTTGCGATAAAGTATCTGCACTTTTTTCTTCGATTTGCAAAGTAACCTTATGCATAAGCTCTTGGTTCTCTTTTACCATAGAAGAAAGTCGATTCTCCCACAGCTCCCCTGTTTGGCGAAGCTCTTCTTCTTTCTCTTCGAGATTTTTTATCAGTGCTTTTGTTTCCTCTTCCCACTGTGCTTTTAAGTGATTTTGGCTTTCGATTAGAGATTTTTCAAGGGATCCTAATTTCGAAAAGACACGAGAAATTCTTTTTTCCATATCTTCCGCTGCTGTTTCGCGAAGAGAATGCAATTCACCTTCGAGTGTTTGGATTTGAGCACTGACCTCTAAAACACGGTCGCTCATTTCTCGTTCAAACTCATGCGAAAGTTGCGAGCTTGCTTCTTCGAGCTTCCTCTTGTAAAGAGCAAGCTCCTGCTCCATTTTTTCAATTACAGTATTTTTGTTTTCCTGCATCTCTTGCACAATTTCGCGAGATTGTAGCTGCAACGCCTCTAAATTATGTTTGGCTGCTTCGTCTTGGCTTTGCAATGCTTCTTGAATTTTTTCCTGAAAAAGCTCCACTTCTTGCACATAGCCATCAAGGGTCGATCGAATTTCATTCGCCTGCTTTCGGATTTCTTCGAGAGATTTTTCTTTCTGTGATAAACTTTCATAGTGTAAGGCTCGCAAGCTCTCTTCTATTTTTTGCTTTTGCTCTTCGAAATTTTCTAAAAAACGATCGCGCATTTCGGAAAATTCCTGCGCCACGGATTGGCTTTTTCTTTCAAAAGCAGATTGCGCCGATTGAATTTTTTGCTGTAAAACAGCGAGCTTTTGCTGCTCTTCGGCAAGCCGTGCTTCCACATCCATTTTTAACTCACGAACCGCAGTAGGTAATTCATCCTTAACGAGTTTTTCGCTAGAGTTGATTTTACTTTGTAAATCGGCGACAAGCGCCTTTTGCTCTTCCACTTGTGATTGCAATTCCCGTGCAAGTTGCTCGGCTCCGCCTCGCAATGAATTTTCTAACCGTGTGTATTCTTCTTCTAAAGATTGAATCCATTCTTGTTGCTTTTGAATTAAATCTTGTTTTATATGGTTTAAAAACTCGTCGCCTTTTTCGGCGGACTCCCTATACTTTTCTTCAATTTGATCTTGCATTTCTTCGGTTTTAGCACGCAATGCTTCCTGAAAAAGTTGCATCATTTTTGCAGCATCGGCATCTACAGAATCAATTTGCTTTTGCAAGCGCTGTATTTGTTTTTGGTGCTCATCTAGTTTATTTAAACTATCATTAATAAATTGCAATTGATCCTTTACCGACCGTGTAACATTTTCTAAATGCTCTAAATCCGCATTCATGCTTACAAGATTTTTACGACGCTCTTCGGCCACAGCTAATTCGGCGCGAGCTTGTTCTAGCTCTGCTTTTAATTTTTCCATGTACTTCTTGGAAGTCTCTACAAGCAAATCAAACTTGGTCGTAGCATCTTTAATGATTTCTTTTTGCGTAAGCGTGATTTCGGTAATTTCCTTACGTCCGCGATCGACAATATTTTTTAACTTTCGCAAATTTAAATTGGATTTATCGAGCCGCCTTAATAACAGAGTTACGAAAACCGAAGCAGCAAAAGGAATTACAAGTTCAAGCATTATGTCACATAAACAAGATTATCACAGGCGATCAAGCTTTTTTTTGTTGAGAGTTTGTGTGACAACCCAGCAATTCTCGGTGAAGGGAAAAAGGCTTGCTCGGCGCAGCTTCCGTCCCTCACCAAATTTTTAATTTGGTGAGGGATTTGAGCACGAGAAGGCCTTTTGCTATATTTTGAATCTAGATGTAGCTCTACGTCGTTCGCCGAGAATGGCTGTTTCTGATTTTTCTTGTTTTCTTTCACTAGAGGGTTAACGGTAATATTCATATCCCCCCAACCCTCACTAATATCCTATATCCCCTGTTGGAGATTCACGTGGATAAACCTCATCTACTAAGAAAATTGGTGTTTTATCATTTTTCATCTTTTTCTTTTGAAAGAAAACATAACCTATTAACATGAGAATTAAAATATTGTAAACCATAAAAAATAAACATAAC